>NZ_JBYISM010000010.1:0-225081 GCF_057708605.1 Nocardia sp. bgisy118
CCCCCCCCCCCCCCCCCCCCCCCCCCCCCCCCCCCCCCACCCCCCCCCACCCCCCCCCCCCCCCCCCCCCCCCCCCCCCCCCCCCCCCCCCCCCCCCCCCCCCCCCCCCGGTGCCCGACCAGGTGTAGGCGGCGTCGTAGCCGAGCGGTTCGGTGATGCGGAAGGTGCGCCTGTCCTGGCTCAGCTCGCCCTGCACCTGCTTGCCCGCCGCGTTGGTGAGCGCCACCTGGTCGATCACTCCGTCCGCGACCGTCACGGAGACGGGTGCGACCGGGTTGACGTCCTCGCCGTCGTCGGCGGGAGTCATGGTCACTTCGGCCACCGGACCGGATGCGGCGCCGGGCTTGCCGTCGCCGCCGGCGGAGCAACCCGCCACCAGCGCGATCACGACGAGCAATACGGCCGACACGGCGGCCACCGGTCGACGGGTCACGGGACGCTTACTCACCGCATCGAATCTACGCCTGGCTAACGATCGTGCTGGTCATCGCGCTGCGCGCCCGCTGTTCCCCCGATCAGAGCGTGACACCGACGGTGACGGGTTCGGGTTCGAGCCGGATGCCGAAACGCTCGGCCACGCCGTCACGCACGACGCGGGCGAGCGCCACCAGGTCCGTGGCGGTCGCGGCGCCGCGATTCGTCAGTGCCAGTGTGTGTTTCGTCGAGAGTCGGGCCGCGGCGCCGGGGCCGGGGAAGCCCTTGGCGAAGCCCGCCCGTTCGATGAGCCAGCCCGCGGAGAACTTCACGCCGTCCTCGGCCGGATAGGTGGGAATCATGACGTCACCCACATGGGCCGTGATCGCGGCCCGCACCTCGGGCACCCGCGCGTGCGGAACCACCGGGTTGGTGAAGAACGAGCCCGCGCTCCAGGTGTCGGGATCGGCGGCGTCGAGCACCATGCCCTTGCCTGCCCGCAGGCGCAGCACCGCCTCTCGCACCAGCGCCGCGGGCTCGGTCTCGCCCTCCGCGGCTTCCAGCACCCTGGTCAATTCGCCGTAGCGCAGCGGTGCGCTGGTTCCGCCCGGGTTCAGTGCGAAATCCACCTCGAGCACCACCGCGTCGTCTCGGTGCTTGAGCACGCTGGTGCGATAGCCGAAGCCGAGCTCGGCGGGCTCCACCCAGCGGATCTCGCCGCTCGCCCGGTCCAGCAGCCGCACCCGGCGCAGCAGATCGGCCACCTCGACGCCGTAGGCGCCCACGTTCTGCACCGGCGTCGCACCCGCGGAACCCGGTATGCCGGACAGGCATTCGAGCCCGCCGAGACCGGCCGCCACGGTCGCGGCGACCACCGCATCCCAATTCGCGCCCGCCTCGGCCACGACGCCGTCCGCGCCGATCCGGACGTCCTCGGTCGCGATACGCACCACCACGCCGTCGAACCCGGCGTCATCGATGAGCAGGTTCGAGCCGCCGGCGAGCAGCAGCACCGGAACGCCCGCCGCGTCCAGCGCGCGCACCGTCGCCACCAGCGACTGCGTCGAGGCGCATTCGGCGACGAGCGCGGGACCGCCGACCCGCAGCGTGGTCAGCTCGGCAAGCCGCACCTCGTCGCGCACCAGCGCGCCGGTGTCGGCAAGCACATCGCGCGCCCGATCGGTCGCCACCACACGTGAAGTTCGCACGCTCCAGACGGTAGCGTGTCCAACCATGGCTACACCCTTGGCGTTCACGGCCCGCTATTCCCACTCGGTCGCCGCCGTGCGCGCGGCCTTCGGCAACGAGCAGTACTGGAAGGACCGTATCGCCGAGGTCGGCGGGCCGAACGCTCGCCTCGAGTCGGTCACCGTGCAGAGTGACCAGGTGCGCGTCGAGATGGTGCAGGCCATCGCCGCCGAACAGCTGCCGCCCGCCATCACCGCCGTGCGCCCCGGCGACCTGATCATCCCGCGCACCGAGAACTGGACCGGCAACACCGCCGACTTCGACGTCCGCGTCGAGGGCGCCCCCGCCACCATCCGCGGCGCCATCACCCTGACCGGCGACGGCACCTCCGCCACCACCACCGTCGAAGGCACCATCGAAGTCAAGGTCCCCCTCTTCGGCGGCAAGATCGAATCCGCCATCCAGGAACGCCTCACCGAACTCCTCCAGTCGGAAGAAGAGTTCACCAACATCTGGCTCACCCAGCACTGAGGACCAACTGGCCGAGGCCGTCAAGCGAAACCCTCAACGCGGTGGTCGCCCGCGTCGAACACGTCTTACTCGATGACCTGGCCGATCTCGACCACATCACCGCCCTGGGACGAGTCATGGGCTGGATCGGCGCCCCGCAGGACATCGCCTCCACCACGGCCAAACGCCTCGACTGGCCCGTGTTGACGCTCGAGGCTTCGCGCTGGCAGCCGATCGATCAGAAGCTGCCGTGGCAGGTGCCGGTCGTCGAGCCGAAGGAGCCCTGAAGACAAGGCGCGATAGCGCGCCAATCCCCGCCCTCGACCTGGGTAGCCACGGCGCAGCTGCCGAGTCTCCGCATGGCGATGGCGGCAGGCGAAATCCCGCCGCCGAGCAGGCACAGTGCCACGGCGCACGCCGACCCCAAACGCAGCATCCCTGCCCCTGCCGACCACCCCCAGGGCGAGTCTTACGAGCCCGTTCGCGGCCGTCTCGCGTCCGAGCGGTCGAAGCGCATGCGACGCAGTCGCGAGTCTCGACCGCTCGGACACGAGACATAAAGGGCCGCGAACCCCGCGCGCGCCAGCGCGCAGACAAGCCCAGTACCCTTTCCCGAATGGCACGCCGACTGGACTACTCCGCCCGCTACCCGCTGCACACCACCAAGGAGCTGTACAAGGCGCTGTCTACCCGTGAGTACTGGGAGGCGCGGGTCGCCGAGATGCGGAAGTACACGCCGGACAACGAGGTGAGCAGCCTCGAGGTGAGCGATTCGGGGATCGAGGTCGTCCTGCGTCACACCTTGCCGCGCGAGATGCTGCCGGAGATCGCGCAGACGGTGATGCGCAAGGACATGATCATCACCCGCAAGGAGAGCTGGGGCCCGTACAACGGCGAGGAGACGGTCGGCAAGTTCTCGGCGTCGATTCCGGCCGGGCCGGGCAGCCTGGGCGGCACCATCAAGCTGTTCCCCACCGAGACCGGCTGCACCGTCCGTTTCTCCTCGGAGGCGAAGGTGTTCATTCCGATGGTCGGACCGCGGCTCGAGCAGCTGATGCTGGTGAACCTCGTCGATCTGTTCCGCGGCGAGGCCGAGGAAACGGTGAAGTGGCTGGAAGAGCGAAACCCGACCAGCTGAACAAACCGATAGGCACGATCACCAGGGGGACCACCGGCGTCAACCGGCTGCGGCGCAGCGACCGCTGGCTGATGTACGACGAGCTGGTCACCGCGCGCCTGTCGGCGGCGCTCGATCCCTTGGTGGTGGATCTCGGGTACGGCGCGAGTCCGTGGACCACTTTCGAGCTGGCTGCCAGGCTGCGCACCGTGCGCTCGGACGTGCGGATGGTGGGTCTGGAGATCGATCCGGACCGGGTGGTGCCGGGCCGCGACGGCGTCTCGTTCGCCAGGGGCGGTTTCGAGCTGGCCGGTCTGCGTCCCGTACTGGTGCGCGCGTTCAACGTGCTGCGCCAATATCCGGAGTCCGCGGTGCCGGACGCCTGGTCGACCATCCTGTCGGCGATGGCGCCCGACGGTCTGCTCGTCGACGGCACGTGTGACGAACTCGGCCGCCGCAGCGCCTGGGTGCTGCTGGACCGCACCGGTCCGCTGTCACTGACGCTGGCCTGGGATCCGTTCACCGTCGAACGCCCTTCCGATATCGCCGAGCGGCTGCCGAAGGCGCTCATTCACCGCAATGTGCCCGGCGAGCCGATCCACGCCCTGCTGCTGGCCGCCGATCGCGCGTACGCGCACGCCGCGCCGCTCGCGCCGTACGGGCCACGCGTCCGCTGGCGTGCCGCCGCGGAACAGCTTCGCGCGCAGGGCTTTCCGGTGCGCGACTACCGCAGGCGCATGCGCGACTGCGTGCTCTCGGTGCCGTGGTCGCTCGTCGCGCCCTGTCAGTGACCGCGTTCGGCCGAGCGCAGCAGCCCGCGCAGGTGTCCGGTGACGATCGCGACGGGCAGCAGAGACCGCGGCTCGAATGGCAGCCGCCAGAGCCCGCCGTGCGCCGCGCCCGCCGCGAAGAGGGATTCCGGGTTCGGATCGGCCGGGGCCGGGTCGTTGAGGTCGGCGACCAGCTTGGCGGCGAGCAGGGTGCGGGCGGTGTCGGGTTCGAAGATCTCCACGCCGTAGCGGTGCGCGCCGCGGCAGGCGGCGGCCAGTGAGCGCTGAGACAGCACCCCGCGAGTCCAGGTCGGCGGCGCGACGGTGTAGGAGACCAGGTGGCCCGCGGCCCGAGCGGAGAGCGTGCGCCAGCGCAGGATCCGCTGGGCGAGCGCGTGATTCGGTCCCTGAAATGGAAACAGCGCGTCGGTGACGGACCAGTTTGCGCCCGTGCCATCGGCCACCACGGTCCGATAGTTCGGCTGGTAGAGGGCGGATCGGGTCAGCACGCGCAGTGCGTCTCGACCGAGCCTCTGCGGCCCGCGCTCGTGCAGACGCGAATGCGCTTGCGCGAAGACCGATTCCGGCACCGCGTAGCAGTCCGTCGGCGAGCCCGCCCCGGCCAGCGCGGCGTCGGGCCGCGCGGCGAGCAGGTCGGCGGCCAGCAGATCGAGGGCGGCGGCGAGCCTGACACCGCCGGGGCCGCGGCGCGTCACGTACCCGCCGAACACCGGAAAGATCTCGCCGGGCAGGTGTTCTCGGATCCAATGCACCAGGGCGGGGAACTGACTGGTGATGTCGGCGCCGGGTTCCCCGTCGACCAGTGGATAGCGCAGCACGCCCGCGCCCGCCTGGGCCTCCCGCACCAGCTCGTGCCAGCGCGCGGGACCCGGTCGCGCCACGGCGAGCACGTCGGCGCCCCAGCGCAGCAGCGGGCGCAGCGGCGTCAGCTCCCCCGCGCCTGCGACCACCACCCGAAATCCCGGCAGCGCCAGCCACTCCGGATGGTCGATCACCCGTTCCACCGCGGCCGCGAAACCGGGTTCCACGATCCCGCGCTGCCGCCAGTCGGTGAGCTTGCGTTGCAGCGCCTCCTCGGCCAGCACCGCGCCGCCGAACGGAACCTCCAGGCGGCGAGCGATTTTCCCCGCGCCTCGGGCGGTTCCCGTGTCGAGCCCGCCGTCGGCGGCCACCGCTCCGATCTCCACCCCGCGCAGCGGCTCCACGCTGTACCCGGCGACGAACCGCAGCAGATCGCGTGTGGCGCGCAGTCCTTCGCCCGCGATGCCCACCGACGCGTCGGTCGCGCTGGCCGCCAGCGCGGTCATCCCCCGAAACACCGAGCGATACTGGCGCGACCAGTCGCGGCAGGTCTCGACCCACTGCGCGAGATCGGCGTCGTACCGGCGCACGGCGTCGGCGATCACGGCGGTGGCGAACATGTCGCCGACCCGATCGGGCGCTCCGGACGGAAAAACCAGATCCCACCTGCCCGTACCTACCGACCCCATGATCAGTTACCCTGCCACGATCGCGCGCCCGGCAAAACCGGACGAACCCGGAATTCATAGCAGGACCGGATGATCGCGGCCACGCGTCTCACAGCCCCGTCAGCGCGCGATGCACCCTGGCCGCGGCCCTCGGTGGCAGACGCACACTGGCCGAACGGATTTCCGAGCCCGCGCACCGGCGGATGGCGACCGCGTCGCCGACCACCTCGTCCAGCGCCGCCTGCCCGATGTCGGCCTCGGCGAGATCGAGCACGGTGCGCACCGGCGTCGTCACCAGGAACGCGCCCGCCGATTCCACGTCCGAGCCGATCAGCGGACGGCGCAGCACCACGAGTCGCGGGGTCACCGGCGGGCGACCGGCGCCCACCGACAGATGCAGAAACCGCGGGCGCAACCGCCCCATACCGTGCAATTCGGCCGCGCTCTGGTGCGAAACGGCGGCGGCGCCGTCGAACCAGGCCGCCCACATCGCGTATTCGTCCAGCGGCCCCTCCGGCCATTCGGTCAGCCGCAGCATTCCGACGCCGGCCCTTGTCACCGATCCGTCCCCCAGCCCCGCCCGCACCTTGGCCTCACATCCCGTGCGCAACACCTGGCGTGTGGTGAAGAATCCGGCGTGTCGCCCGGCCAGCCTGCGCAGCACACGCCACCCTTGGTCCACTGATTCGGGTGCGCGGCCCGCCGCATCGCCAGCCATGCAGACCAGGCTACGCTCGAATTCTGTGTCACATGTCACATTCGAGACCCTCAACGCGCCCACAGAGCGCACACAGAAACGTCGTGAAGAATCGTCCGCATGAGTACGAAGCCGTCCACCGCGCTGAAAGTCAGCAGGCGCACGCTGGTGATCGCCCTGGTCGTGGTCGCCACGTTGCTCGTCACGATCCTGGTCGGCGGCGAGGCGTACGCGCGCCACGTCGTCTCCCGTTGCATCAGCAGCCAGTTCGAGAAAGAGATGGGCTCACAGATCGAGGTGGGCTTCGGCGCCAAGCCGATGCTGATCACCTGGCTGGACGGGAAGGTCTCGTCGGTCACCGTGGACAGCAAGGACAACAAGTTCGGTCCCGCCGTCGGCATGGTGGTGCACGCCGAGTTCAACGACCTCGAAGGCGTGAACAGCGGCAACGGCGGCGGCAGCGTCGGCAGCTCCTCCGCGGACGTCACCTGGAGCAACGAGGGCATCCAGGAGACGCTGGGCGGCATGGTCAGTGGCGTCCGCTCGTCGTCGGCCACCGGCATGATCACGCTCGACGTGCTCGGCGGACTCGCCCAGCTACAGGTGCATCCCGAGGTGCGCAACGGTGCCGTCGAGGTGCAGACCAAGTCGGCCGAGCTGCTCGGCATCGGTCTGCCGACCGATCTGGTCGAGGGCATCGTCGACGTCATCACGCAGAGCCTGCAGAGCTACCCGATGGGCCTGAAGGCCACCGAGATCAAGGTGACCGACAACGGCGTCGCGGTGCAGCTGGCAGGCGGTCACACCGAACTGCCCGCCGCCGGCAACAGCAACAACGCCGAGCTGCGCTGCTGATCTGCGACGACGAAACATCCTCCGCTCCGGCCGTTTTCCGCGCACACGCGCGGCGGCCGGAGCTCAGGCGGGGAAACCCTCCAGCACCGCACGGGATTTCGACAGACCGAGCCGGGTCGCGCCCGCGGCGATCAGCTCGGCCGCCGCCTCGGCCGTGCGGATGCCGCCGCTGGCCTTGATCCCGAGCCTGCCGCCGACGGTATCGGCCATCAGCCGCACCGCGTGCGCGCTCGCGCCGCCCGCGGGATGGAATCCGGTGGAGGTCTTCACGAAATCGGCGCCCGCGCGCTCGGCGACGCGGCACACCTCGACGATCGCGTCGTCGGGCAGTGCGGCCGATTCGATGATGACCTTGAGCACCGCGCGATCGGCGATGGCCTCGCGCACCGTGACGATGTCGGCGAGCACGGCGTTGTACTCGCCCGTCAGCGCCGCGCCCACATCGATGACCATGTCGACCTCGGCAGCGCCCTGATCCACCGCGAGCCTGGCCTCGGCGCCCTTCACCAGCGAATGATGTTTGCCCGAGGGGAATCCGGTGACGGTGGCGAGCACCAGTCCCGGCGCGCGCACCGGAAGCATCGACGGCGACACGCAGATCGCGTAGACCCCGAGTGCGCGTGCCTCGTCCACCAGCGCGGCGACCTCGGCGGGCGTCGCCTCCGGCGCCAGCAAGGTGTGATCGATGATGGCGGCCACTTCGGCCCTGCTCAGCGACGCGGAATCAGACATGTTTCGAGAGTCTGGCACACGCGAGGCGAATTCCGTTGCGTGCCTGGCGAGGCGTAACGCACACTCGTATGTGTCGGTGGATCCGCGGGCTCCGGGAAGCTCGGCCACCTGACGAGCGTTGTGCGGAGGGCCCAACTCGTTCGGGAGGAGACGACACCGTGCTGATCCGACGCGAACGCGCCGAGGACGCTCCCGCCGTCGCGTCGGTGCACCGCAGCGCCTTCGGCGCGCTGTACGCACGCGAGAACGCAGGACGCGCCGCCGGGACACCGCCCGGTGGTACCACAGGTCCGTCACCCGGCGAAGCCACCGGGCTGTCGCCTGCCGAACCGCCCGAGGTCGATCTGGTCGCGCGGTTGCGCAGCGACGCGGGCTGGATCCCCACCCTGTCGCTGGTCGCGGTGGAGTTCGACACGGTGATCGGGCACGTCTGCCTCACCCGCGCCGCCGTCGGCCCGTTCCCCGCGCTCGGCCTCGGGCCGTTGGGCGTGCACGCGGAGCACCAGGGCGTCGGCGTCGGCTCCGCGCTCATGCACGCGGCCCTCGGCGCGGCCGACGCGCTCGACGAACCGCTGGTCGGCCTGCTCGGCAGCCTCGACTACTACCCGCGGTTCGGGTTCGTGCCCGCCGCTCGTCTCGGGATCGCCCCGGACGAGCCCGACTGGGTCTCGCACTTCCAGGTCCGCCCGCTCACCACCTACGAGGACCAGATCACCGGCGAATTCCATTACGCCGAACCGTTTTACGAGCTCTGATCGAACAGCTCGGAATTCGGTGACCCGAGCCGCCCCGCTCCCCTCCCGGCGAACGACGGGCATCCGACGAGATGCCGCACAGAACAACCGGTCCTGGTGCATCGCGTGAAGCGGAACCTGGGAGGATGGGCCGATGAGTTCCGCTCCATCCGCCCCGGACGATCGCCGTTTCGTGCTGACGCTGGGCTGCCCGGACCGACCCGGCATCATCGCAGGGATCACCTCGTTCATCGCCGAGTTCGGCGGGTCGATCGTGGAGGCCGGTTACCACTCGGATACCGACACGGGCTGGTTCTTCACCCGGCAGGCGATCAAGGCCACGACGGTGCCCTTCGGCATCGCGGAACTGCGCGACCGGTTCACCGCGATCGCCGACCGGCTCGGCCCGGAGACGGAGTGGCAGCTGCACGACACCGGCGAACGCCGCCGCGCGGTGCTGCTGGTCAGCAAGGAGGGCCACTGCCTGCACGACCTGCTCGGCCGCGCCGCCTCGGGTGAACTACCCGCCACCATCGAGGCCGTCATCGGCAACCATCCGGATCTGGCGGCGATGACCGAGGCGCACGGCGTGAAGTTCCATCACGTGCCGTTCCCCAAGGATCCGGCCGAGCGCGGCCCCGCCTTCGAGCAGGTGCGCGAACTGGTCGACGCGCACGATCCGCACGCGGTGGTGCTGGCTCGCTTCATGCAGGTGCTGCCCGCCGAACTGTGCGAGCACTGGGCGGGCCGGGCCATCAACATCCACCACAGCTTCCTGCCCTCGTTCGTCGGCGCCCGCCCGTACCACCAGGCTTTTGCCCGCGGCGTCAAGCTGATCGGCGCCACCTGCCACTACGTGACCGCCGAACTTGACGCGGGTCCGATCATCGAGCAGGACGTGATCCGCATCGATCACGCCGACGAGGTGCGTGACATGGTGCGCCAGGGTCGCGACATCGAACGCGTGGTGCTGGCCCGCGGCTTGCGCTGGCACCTGGAGGGCCGGGTGCTGGTGCACGGCCGCCGCACCGTCGTGTTCAACTGAACCGCCTCCGCGGCGACGTCGGTACGCACCGGACCCCCCTCGCGCGGCGGCCCCGATCGGAGACATCGTCGGCTCCGGTCGGGGACAGCGCGGGATCGGCCTCGGATCAGCCGACCGCTTCGGTGCGCGCGGGTGTGTACACCGAGTCGAGCACCCGGGCGAGTTCCTCGTTGAACCGCTCGAACATCTCGACATTGCCGAGGTGGCCGGTCTTCAGCACCTCGTAGCGCTCCAGGCTGCCTACCGACTCGAGCATCTCGGCGATGATCTCCGAGTGCAGCGGCGGCGTCATGTCGTCGGCGGATCCGGCCAGGATCGTGGTCGGCACCACCAGATTCTTGGCCGATTCGCCGAGATCCATGATCGCGAGCAGCCTGCCGAATTCGGCGCGCACCAGCGCGGGACACGAACGCACCACGGCCATGCTGTAGTCCACCAGATCGCCGGTGGAGTCCAGGCTCATGATCTGGCGGGCGAAGACCCATTTGACCGGCTTGATCGGCGGAAACACGATCGGCGTTCCGAGCCCGAGCTTGCCGATGACGTGCGGCAGCGAGACGCCGGTGCGATTCCACGGCAGCGGCCGGTTGAAGAACGGCACCACGGTGGTGGTGGCGACCAGGCCGTGCGGCGCGGTGTTGGTCAGCAGCACCGCCTCGGCGCGCCGGGTGACCTCCTCGGGGTAGCGCCCGGCCCAGGCTTGCAGCGTCATGCCGCCGAGGCTGTGGCCGACCAGCACGGCCTTGCGGCCCGCGGGAAGGGCGGCCCTGAGCACCGCGGCGAGGTCGTCGGCCAGCAGATCCATGGTCAGCGGGGACGAGCCGCGCTCGCTCGCACCGTGTCCGCGCTGGTCATAGGCGATCACACGGTATTCGCCAGCGAAGGCGTTGATCTGGGCGTTCCAGTACTCGATGGCGCAGGTCCAGCCATGTACCAGCACGATGGCGGGAGCGTCGACCGGACCGTACGCGTGCACCCGCAACTTCGTGCCGTCGGGCGCGGTCACCGGGATGACGTCACCCGGGACGGTGGGCGGGTTCAGCGCGGCGATCGAGTAGGTCCGCGCCCTGAGGTTGGCGCGATGTACCTCGAGCAAGCTCCGGACCTTCCCCGGAAGCTCCGCCAACGCGGGCGGCAACTGTGCACGCATTCGGACACTCCTTTGTGTTACTGATAATTACAGTAACCCGAAGTACCGCCTGCTAGCTAGTGCAAGCACAAGAAAATCGCTGCCGCCCGGTCGGAGGGCAGCGGCGATCAGAGCGCCTACCAGCGGAGGCGCGAAGTCTGCTTGCTGATGCAAGCACGAGAAATTCGTCTATCGGCGCGTCGACAGCGCCGGGCGGTGACCGCCGACGGGCGAGTTACCAGCGCGGTCCGCGCTGGATCTCGTCCACCTTGGGTCGTACGTCGGCCAGGTAGATGCCCGTCGCGATGATCGCGACGAAGGCAAGCAGTCCCAGTCCGGCGGGCGAGAGCAGCAGAAGCAGCAGCGACACGCCGAGGATCGCCAGCCAGATCGGCTTGGTCTGCTTGTCCACCGCAGTGAAGGCGTCCGGCCGCTGGCGAATGGCGTGAATCAGCGCGAAGATCGTCGCGCCGAGCGCGACGAGCCACAGCGCCAGCAGGATGAGTCCGGTCAACCCTTGCACGGTATTCACCTGACCCATGATACGAGTGACGCCCCCGCACAGCAGGCTGTGCGGGGGCGTCCAGGCGTGTCCGACCGGCGCGCTACGCCTTCTTCGGCGCGGCCTTCTTGGCGGGAGCCTTCTTCGCGGCGGGGGCCTTCTTGGCCGGAGCCTTCTTCGGCGCGCCGTTCGCTTCGGCCGGAGCGGTCTCGGTGGTGACTGCGACGACCTCGGCCTCGACGACCGGTTCGGTCTCCGCGTCGGCCTCGTCCTCGACGGCCTTGCCCGAGCGCCCGATCAGGCCGTTGACCCGGTCGAGCACCTCTTCGGCGCGGCCTGCCGCGTCCTTGTACAGGGTCTCGACGCGGTCGATCTGGTCCTCGACCCGCTGGTTGGCGCGCAGCCGCTCGACGGTCTCCTCGCCGCGCACGGCCAGGTCGGCGTACAGGTCGACGACCTTGTTGTAGTACTCCTCGGCCAGCTTGCGCAGCTCCTCGGAGGTGAACTTCTCGCGCAGCTCGGCAAGGTCGTCCGGCAGCTCGGAAGGCAGGCCGGCGAGCCGCTCGCGCAGCGTCTCGAACTGGGCCTGCACGTCGGCGGGCACGTTCGCGAAGCGCTCGCGCGCCTCTTCCACCCGGCCGGGCACATCGGCGGAGGCCGCGCGCTCACGCACCTGGGTGACGACATCCAGGGCGGCGGTGTAGACGGCATCCCCGGCGCCGACGGCGGCGAGCAGAGGCTTGGTGACGGTTACGGTCTTGTCGGTCATGGTGTTTCGTTCTCCTGGCGTGGCGGAGTGTCGGTTGTCGTGCGCGGAACGTCGCTGTCCCATTCCCCCCCTGGCTCGTTCCCTCCGTTTTCCCGGCGAAACGATTCATAGATCTCCAGGAGCACCTGCTTCTGCCGTTCACTGATATCGGTGTCGGCAAGCAAGGCGTCCCGGACCGGACTGTGCGGCCGCTGCTCGAGATAGCCAGCCCGTACGTACAACACCTCCGAGGACACCCGCAGCGCCTTCGCGATCTGCGCGAGTACCTCGGCGGAAGGATTGCGCAATCCACGCTCGATCTGACTGAGATACGGATTGCTCACCCCCGCCAGCGCGGCGAGCTGACGCAGCGAGACTTGCGCCGCCTCGCGCTGCGCCCTGATGAAACCTCCGATGTCGTGCGCCGCGTTCGCGACGCGACCCCCTCGTTCCCCGACGCCGGCCGATCGCTCGGCCGAACTGTCGGTGTACTCGGCGGAAACCTCGGGATGGTCTGCCATCACTCACCTTCTGGCGGTTGTACGGGTTCAATTCTAGGGCAGGGTGCTAACTCTTGCAAGCACGCTGTTAGCACACCTTCGGCGTGCCGCTCTGTCAGCCTTGGAACAACAGCTGCGAAACCGTGTAGATCACCAGACCGGCCAGCGATCCGACGACGGTTCCGTTGATTCTGATGAATTGCAGGTCACGTCCCACTTGCAATTCGATCTTCTTGCTCGCCTCTTCGGCGTCCCATCGGGCCACCGTGTCGGTGACCAATGTGGTGATCTCGCTCGCGTAGTTCGACACGAGGTAGCGCGCCCCGCGGTCGATCCAGCCGTCCACTTTCGCTCGCATCTCGGCGTCGTCGCGCAGCCGCTCACCGAGCTGCTGCACATTCTCCCCCACCTTGCGCCGCAGCGTGCTGTTCGGATCGTCGGCCGACTCCAGGATGAGCCGCTTGGCCGCGCGCCAGGTCGCCTCGGCCATGCCGGTGATTTCCTCGCGGCCCATGATCTGCGATTTGATCCGCTCCGCCTTCTTGATCATCGCGTCGTCGTACTGCAGATCGTGCGCGAATTCCTCGAGGAACCGATTCGCGGCCAAACGCACCTCGTGCTCGGGATTCGACCGCACCTTCCAGGTGAACTCGACGAGCTCGCGGTAGATCTTTTCCGAAAGCAGAATGTTCACGAATTTCGGAGCCCACTGCGGCGCATCGCGCAGCACGATCCGGTCGATGGTCTCCTGGCTGCCGAGCGCCCACTGGTGCGCACGCTCGGCAAGCATGTCCAGCAGCGGCAACTGCCGATTGTCGGCCAGCAACTCGGCGAGCACCCGGCCGATCGGCGGCCCCCACAGCGGTTCGGCGATGCGCTTGACGATGGTGTTGTCGATGACCTGCTCGACGTCCTCGTCGCGCAGCACCCCGACCACCGCGCGCAGGATCGTCGAACTCTCCTCGGCCACCCGCGCGGCATGCTGCGGGTCGGCCATCCAGCGGCCGACGCGCAGCGAGATCTGCGCCGAATTCACCTTGGCCGAGACCACCTCGGGCGCGAGGAAATTCGTGCCGACGAAACTGCCGAGGCTGGCGCCGAGCTGATCCTTCTTCTTGCGGATGATCGCCGTGTGCGGAATCGGCAGGCCGAGCGGATGCCGGAACAGCGCCGTCACCGCGAACCAGTCGGCGAGCGCGCCGACCATGCCCGCCTCCGAAGCGGCACGCACATATCCGACCCAGTCGCCGCCCTCGCCGCGCGATTCCAGCCAACGGCAGAACAGATAGACCGCGGTGGCAAACGCCAGCAGACCGGTGGCGACCGCCTTCATCTTCCACAGGTCGCGCCGCTTGGCGGCCTCGTCGACGAAGAACCCGGTCGGCGCCGCCGGGGTGGGCGCGTCGATGACCGCGATAGTGCCGGGGGCTTTCTCCATGTCTCCATTCTGCGGTGCCACGCGCGGGAGACCGGACGGCGCGTGGCGCATCGATTCTGTGGTTCCCGCCGCATCCGGCCCCCATTTGCGCCTATGGCGGCTGGCCTGGACTTAAGCTGGTGGTCCACGACCAATACGAACGAGGGAGCCAACGCTGTCCACCGAAGACCTTGTCGACATCGGTGAGCTCGCCGAGCGACCGGCTGCGGTGCGCACCGGCCGGATGGACGGCCGCAAGCGCCGTTGGCGTCAGCACAAGATCGACCGCCGCGAAGAGCTCGTCGACGGCACTCTCGCCGCTGTCCGCACCCGGGGCAGCAACGCGGGTATGGACGAGATCGCCGCGGAGATCGGCGTCTCCAAGACCGTGCTCTACCGGTACTTCTCCGACAAGAACGACTTGGTCCACGCGACCATGCAGCGGTTCATCGAGACCACGCTGATGCCGCGGGTGTACGGCGCGATCAGCCTCGACGCCGACGAGTTCGAGCTGGTGCGCACGGCGCTCGCGGCCTACGTCGGCACGGTCGACGAGGACCCCGAGGTGTACCGCTTCATCATGGGCAGCGGCTCGGACGCGTCCTCGCTGGCCGAGTTCGAGAAGCTCTTCGCCGAGGTGGTCTCCACGGTCATCGCGGACAAGGCCGATGCGCTCGGCCTCGACACCACGGGGTCGATGCTCTGGTCCTACGTGCTGGTCGGCGGCATCCAGCTGGCTACCCACTGGTGGACCACCGACAAGTCGATGTCCCGCGAGGAAGTCATCGACTACCTGACGATGATGGCCTGGAGCGCCATCGAGGGGCTGGTTCGCGCGAGCGGCTCCCGTGAGAACTTCAACAAGCAGCCGCATGTGCTGCCCATCCGGGAGAAGGACGCCTCCGAGTAGGAGCGGGCCACGCGAACGGACCTCGGGGTACGCCGATCGGCGCTGCCGCTTGAAGTCCGTCCATAGCCGCGCGCACGGCCGGGAGCGAAGGCTGACTCCACCTGTCTGTGACGGCGGGTTCGACAATGCCGCTCGGTTGGTTAGTCTGAACGCGAGCGGTGCCACAGTGGGGTGGGTCACCGCCCCACGTGGCCACGCAAGCTCGCGCCTGCGCGTCGCGTCGGCCCGACCGCGGCACCAATGGAGGTACCTCGATGGCGAAGCATGTGCCGACTTCCCGGCTTGCTCGTGGCACCAAGCTGGGTGCGGTGGCCGCCAGTTCCGTGATCCGGACGCAGCGCACGCGGCTTTCCATGCGAGGTAGATCCGAGGCCGTGCGCGCCAAGATGGCCGAGGAATCCATGATCCGCACCACCGAGCAGGTGGTCATGGTGCTCGGCACCATGAAGGGCGTCGCCATGAAACTGGGACAGATGATGTCGGTGCTCGATCTGGACCTGGTGCCCGAGGATCATCGCGAACGTTTCCAGAAGCGGCTGGCCGTGCTGCGCAATGCCGCGCCGACCGTCTCGTTCGAGGCCATGCGCCAGGTGATCGAGGAGGACTTCGGACAGCCGCTCACCACGATCTTCGCGCAGTTCGACCCGGAGCCGATCGCGGCCGCCTCGATCGGCCAGGTGTACCGGGCCACGCTGCACGACGGCCGGGTGGTCGCGGTGAAGGTGCAGTACCCGGGCATCGACGCCGCGGTGCGCGCGGATCTGAAGAACCTCAATATGTTTCGCAAGGTGCTCACCTCCGCCATGCCGTGGGTGACCCCCGCGGTCCTGGACGAGCTGCGGCTGAACATGGAGGGCGAGCTCGACTACCGGACCGAGGCCGTCACCCAGTTGCAGATCGCCGAGCTCTACGCGGGGCACCCGTTCATCGCGGTGCCGCGCTCGCTGCCCCAACTCAGCACGACGCGGGTGCTGGTCAGCGAATACCTCCCCGGCAAGGGCTTCGAGGAGCTGCGCCAGTTCCCCGAGGTCGAGCGCAACCGGCTCGGCGAGATCATCTACCGGTTCTACGTCGGCTCGCTGTTCAGCTTCAACGAATTCTGCGGCGACCCGCACCCGGGCAATGTGCTGCTCGCCGACGACGGCCGCGTCGGCTTCCTCGACTTCGGCCTGTTCAACCGAATGGACCCCGAGCACGTGCGCTTCGAGACGATCTGCCTGCGCGCGGCCGCCGAGGATCGCGCGGAAGACCTGCGCGACTTGATGATTCAGCGCGGCGTGATCGACTCGCCGGAGGAGATCGGCGCCGAGGAATGCCTCGAATACGTGCTGGCAGCCTCGGAGTGGTGCCTGGTCGACGAAGATCTGACCATCACACCGGAACTGGCCAGCGGCGCGTTCCTGCTCGCGGTCGACCCGCGCGCCAGCGAGTTCGCCGGGATGAAACAGCAGAACCTGCCGCCGGAGCACCTGTTCTCCCGGCGCGCGGACTTCCTCACCTTCGGCATGCTCGGCCAGCTCAACGCCACCGCGAACTGGCATCGGATCGCGCGCGAGTGGCTCTACGACGAACCGCCGGTCACCGAACTGGGCAAGGCGCATCAGCAGTGGCTGGCCGAGAACCCTCCGCCCGCCCCGACCAAGACCACGCGGCCGCGGACCGCGACCGCATCCAAGAAGACCGCGGCGAAGACGACGCGGCAGCCAAGGACCGGGCGAAAAGCTTGAGTCACAGCGATCGCCACGGCATCGACCAGGAGTGAATGACCTATGGCAGACAACCGCGAATTCGATATCGCCCTGTTCGGCGCGACGGGTTTCGTCGGCAAGCTCACCGCGCAATACCTGCTCGACGCGGCACCCTCCGACGCGCGCATCGCGCTGGCGGGCCGCTCGCTGGACAAGCTGACCGCAGTCCGCGCCGGACTCGGACCGAAGGCCGCGTCGTGGGATCTCGTGGTGGCCGATTCGACCGATCAGTCCGCGCTCGACGCACTGGCCGAGCGCACCAAGGTCGTGGTGACCACGGTCGGCCCGTACCTGCGCTACGGCCTGCCGCTGGTCGCCGCCTGCGCGAAGGCGGGCACCCACTACGCCGACCTCACCGGCGAGCCGCTGTTCATCCGCGACGCCATCGACAACTACCACGACGAGGCCGCGCGCACCGGCGCGAAGATCGTCAATTCCTGTGGGTTCGACTCGATTCCGTCCGATCTGAGCGTTTACCAGCTGTACCGCACGTCCGTCTCGGACAACACCGGTGAGCTGACCGACACCACGCTGATCGCCTCGCTCAAGGGCGGCGTCAGCGGCGGCACCATCGATTCGGGCCGGGCCATGATGGAGGCCATCGCGGCCGACTCCAGTAAGGCCTCGGTGCTTTCGCACCCGTATTCGCTGAGCCCCGACAAGTCGATGGAACCCGACGTCGGCCGTCAGTCCGATCAGGCGTTGCAGCGCGCTAGCAGCATCGATCCGAGCCTGGACGGCTGGGTGAGCACCTTCGTGATGGCCACGCACAACACCAAGGTCGTGCGGCGCAGCAACGGCCTGCTCGGGTGGGTGTACGGCAAGAACTTCCGCTACCGCGAGGTGATGAGCGCGGGCAAGTCGGCGGCGGCGCCGCTGGTGGCGGCGGGCGTGGCGGGCGGCATCGTGGCGACCATGGCCACCGGCGCGCTGCTGTCGCGGGTGTCGGCGGGCCGCAAGCTGCTCGACCGGGTGCTGCCGAAGCCGGGCACAGGGCCGAGCGAGGAGGCCAGGCGCAGCGGCTGGTTCACCATGAAGACGTACGCGCACACCACCTCCGGCGCGAAGTACGTGGCGACGTTCCACGGCAAGGGCGACCCCGGCTACCAGGCCACCGCGGTGATGCTGGGTGAAGCCGGGCTGTGCCTTGCCTTCGACACCGGCAAGCAGCCGGAGCTGTCGGGCATCCTCACCCCGGCCGCGGCCATGGGTGACGCGCTGACCGACCGGCTGCGCGCGGCGGGCATGACCATCGAGGTGCGGCGGGCCTGAATCAGGCTGCCGCATCACGATTCTCAGCGTCGAGGAGCTGTTGTGCAGTACGAGTCCGCGAGGGCGGCGCGGTGAACCTGGCGCGCCGCACCATGAATCATCCTGCGCTGGCCGCCGTGTACGAGCGTGCGTGGCGGCCGACGCTGTTCTACTTGGCCAGCGGTCGCAGCACCGCGTCGGATCGCCGCGACGCGGTGCGCACGCTGCGCTTGGCCGGGGACAAGAAGGTGCTCGACATCGCTTGCGGTCCGGGCAATTTCACCAGGCACCTGAGCGAATCGCTGTCCGAGGGCGGCTTCGCGGTCGGCGTGGACTATTCCGAACCGATGCTGGCGCGCGCGGTGGTCGACAACGCCGGTCCGCGGGTCGGCTATCTGCGCGGGGATGCTCGCGCGCTGCCTTTCGCCGACGGCGTCTTCGACGCGGTGTGCTGTTTCGGGGCGCTCTATCTGATCCCCGATCCGCTCGCCGCCACCCGGGAGATGGTGCGCGTGCTCGCCCCCGGCGGCCGCATCGCCATCACCACCAGCCACCGCGCCGACACCCCGTTCGGGCAGGCGAGCCGAATCGTCGGCGGCTGGAGCGGTTTGCGGGTGTTCGATCACCAGACCTTCCCGAACCTGTTCCGCGAACTCGGGCTGGTCGAGATCGATCAGAGCGTGCACCGGCTGCTTCAATACGTCAGCGCGACCCGTCCGGCTTGAGCGAAAAGCCAGGGCGGATCGAACTTTCGGCTAGCGCGTTCCGGAGCCGCCTGTGGCACACAGTGTCTCGTACGGGTCCGGCTTGCGCGAACCGAAACCTCGGTCAGTCGGGCCGTCGGCAGACACTTGGATTCCGCTGAGCTCGACCATCCGTTGCAGCACAGCGGGCGCGACCGCGAAATCGAGTTCCGTGCCGCCATTTTCGAAGACATAGGTCAGGTAGTCGTCGCAGTGCAACGTGGCGCGCCGGACCGAGCAGTGCTCGCCGACGACTACCCAGCCACCGATGGTCAACTGATCGAGCATCGCACCTCCCACCCTCCGGCCTAGTCCATTCCCTAGCAAAGCGGACTATTCCAGGCGTCATTCCGCCTTGTCAACGGCATCACGGCGCGTCATCGACCGCGTGTCACGCACCGCGAACGGAATATTCCTGGCGGAATACCCAGGACTCGGGCGGATAGATGCCCTCGTCGAATTGCAGTGCGGCGCCGTCGGCGTCGAGCGCGGTGAGCCGGTACACCAGCACCGCGGAGGTGCGGGCCAGCCGCAACCGCTTGCGCTCCTCCGAGGTCGCCAAGCGGGCGCTGACCTCGTCGAACACCGACACCACCCGGCGACCGGTCACCGCCTCCAAATAGGTTGCGGTACCGCCGGGCAGCCGCTGGGTAACGAGCAGGCGGTCGGCGACCCCGGCCAGATCGCCGGGAAACCAGGACGTGGAGAGTTCGGCGTCGCCGTTGTCTCCGGTGACCAGTCGCCTGCGGGCGATCACCTCGCTACCGGCCGCGAGGCCGAGCGCGTCGGTCACGTACTCCGGGCCGCCGACGAGTTCGGCGGCGAGGATGTCGACCGGCTCGCGTTCGGCGTACATCGCGCCGTACTGCCGTGCCCGCCCGGCGGATTCGCGCACCAGCGGCACCGCGTCCGGACCGCGCACGAAGGTGCCCGACCCGCGCCGGGATTCCACCAATCCTTGCTGGCGCAACGTATTCAGCGCCTTGGCTGCCGTCGGCCGCGCGACCTTCCACGCGACGGCGAGCTCGCGTTCGGAGGGCACCTCGGCGCCGGGAGCGAGTTCGCCGCGCTCGATCTGGTCACGGATGTACCCCGAAATCTGCTGATACTTCGGGAGTACTTCTTCGATGTCGGGCACCGAACGCCTTCCGCTCCGGGATCTGCCAATACTTCCGGTCAGTGTAATCAGCTCGCGAACCACGCCAGGTGGCCGACCGTGCGCCACATCACAGCAGGTGCGCGGGGGAAAGCCGGCAACGGGGTTGGTTACCGAGCGGTAGAGTGCCGACCAGTATGGCCGTGGGTGTGGACCGAACAGAAGGGGGCGACCCAAATGGCGGTGCCGGATACCGGACAGGGGCTGGCCAGGGGGCTGTACGCGGCGGCCGTCGGCGCGGACGTCGGCGAGCGTTTCGAGCTGGCCGAGGACGTGGCCGAGAATCTCGCCGCCGCCTGCGACCGGCTGGTCGACGACCTGCGAAAGGCCATGGCCACAGGACATTCGGTCACCGAGGTCGCCGGTTTTCCCGACCTGCCGACCGGCCGCTGCCTGGCCGCCGGGTTCGGCGACAAAGGCAGGCAGTTCCTCGACACCGTGGCCGCCTTCCAGGAGACCGCGCTGCTCTTCAAAGCGGCGTATCTCGCGGCGGGCCGTAAACTCGCGGACGCGGAGGCGGCGAATCGAGCCGCGCTCGAACTGGTCACCGAGTACCTGGATCCGCGATGACCGCGTGCGAGTCCGGAATGCGGAGGTGGTGACCGTGGTGGACGCCGCGGCCAGAGCTGCTGCCGACGAGATCAGGGTGCAACAACGCGCGCTCGCCGCGTCCGCCGGAACCTCCAGCGGCGGAACGGATCCCGCCTACGCGCCGGAGCGCGAGCGATTCGGCGCCTACACCCACGTGGAGATATGGGACCGGGTGCACGAAGCGCTCGATCCCGGCGCGCTCGGCGAGGCGGCCGCGGCATGGCAAGCCAACGCCGACGCGGTCGCCGACGCCTTCCAGAGCTTCGCCGACACCGCCAATCGCGAATTCGCCCGCTGGTCAGGGCGATCCGCCGAGGCGGCGCAGCGCGCGACGCGCGAGTTCATCAGGGCGGGCGCCGAAGCGCACGACGTGTGCCGGGCGGTGCGGCGCCTCATGGAGCTCAATCGCGATGCGGCGCAGACGATCCGCGCCGCGATCCCGCAACCGCGGCGCTACGCGCCGCTGGACGACCCGGCCGCGGAGGCCGTGTCCGGCGGGCGCCGCAGGATGGACCACGACCTGGCCGCCGCGACGGCCGAGGCCGACGCCCAGGACACCATGACCTACGTCTACACCCCGACCATGCCCGCCTCCGGCGACAGCGTGCCCCGGTTCACCCCGCCGCACGCCCCCTCCGACGGCGGGGGCGGCGCACGGTGAGATGGGTCCTCACCCCGGACGAATTCACGCATGTCTGGGAAAGCGAAACGAACCTGGACAGGCGACCGTATCCGATCAACATGGTGCCGTCGTCCACTGTGCGCACCGAAACCGAGTACGCCGCATTGCGTTTGCCACAACGGTTCGCCAGGCAGGCCGATCCGGATCTGGCCGCGGCGCTGATGCTGTGCGCGCGCACCGACGCCACCACGATCACCCTCTCCGGCGAGCGCAGCGCACCGGGGCGCAACGGCAGCGCCTCCGATGGCGATCGCATCCTGGCGTTCGCCGCGGTGGTGCACAATCACGCGGGCGTGCTGGTCGCCGCGCCGGACAAGGTGACCGTGCAGATGTGTCACGCGCGCAACCTCGGCCAGCGCCTGGTGCAGGTGATCGGCTCGGCGCAGCCGGGACGGCTCGGCGCGATGCGCGAGCCGCAGGACGCGGTGCTCACCATCGAGTCGGCCGACACGCCCTCGGCCAACGGCCAGCGCGGCGCGGCCCGCTTCCGGCAGACGTTGCGCAAGCCGGTGGATTGCCGCGGGTTCATCACCGTGACCGTGGACCCGGACAATCCGATGTCACCTCCGACGCGCCACCGCACCTGGCTCGATTTCACCGGCGACGGCCGCTACCTGCTGACCACCTCGCACGATCTGATCCTCACCCCGGTCACCGACGACGATTTCGCCGTGCAGTTGCTGAGGCTCGCACAGATCCGCTGACGCCGAACGCCGCTCCGGGCGCGGACAGACGTGGTAAGTGTGGTCGATGGTGAAGCACTGGTCTGTCCCGGTCACCGAGGCACTGAAAGCCGACGGTTTGCGGATCGCGGAACTGGCGACCTCGTCGACACCCGGATTCACCGGGGACAAGAAGAATGCCCAGAAGTTGCTGATGCAGCGCGGCGAGGCGCTCTCCGTGCTTCAGGAGAAGCTCTACGCCAACGGGCGCTCCGGCGACAAGCGCAGCGTGCTGCTGGTATTGCAGGGTATGGACACCGCGGGCAAGGGCGGCATCGTCCGGCACGTCATCGGTTCGGTGGATCCGCAGGGCGTCGACCACGCGGCGTTCGGCGTCCCGACCGACGAGGAGCGGCGGCACCACTACCTGTGGCGCATCCGCAACGCACTGCCGCGCGGCGGCCAGATCGGCGTCTTCGACCGCTCGCACTACGAGGACGTGCTGGTGGTGCGGGTGCACGAGCTGGTACCCCGCGAGGAGTGGGAGCCGCGCTACGACGAGATCAACCAGTTCGAGCGCGAGCTGATCGGCCAGGGCATCACCCTGGTGAAGGTCGCCATGTTCGTCTCGCTGGACGAGCAGAAGAAGCGGCTGCGCCAGCGGCTGGAGCGCCAGGACAAGTACTGGAAGTTCAACCCCTCCGACATCGATGAGCGCGCCTACTGGCCCGCCTACCACGAGGCGTACCAGGCCATGCTGGATCGCACGTCCACCGCCGACGCGCCCTGGTACGTGCTGCCCGCCGACCACAAGTGGTACGCCCGCCTCGCGGTCACCGAACTGCTCATCGATGCGCTGGAGAAGCTGGAACTCGACTGGCCCGCGGCGAATTTCGATATCGCCGAACAACTCCGCCGCTTGGAGCATGCCTAGCCTCGGACCCGATACTGCTCCAGCCGGAGATCCTTGCGCACACATCACCAACGCCTTGGGCACCTCCTCGCCCGCCCCGTCCCGTACGCCGATGACGGCCTCGTCGGCGACGGCGGGATGAGTGAGCAGCGGGCCGTGACACGCTGGTTTCTGCACAGCTGGGTGTTACGAAACCGATTGCTACGAAACGGGCGTCCGCGGAGATAACAGAACACACCGAGGCAATCGGTCGACCCGAACAGGTCCGCCTCGGTGCCCCATGCGGCCCCCGTCGTTCCCCTCCCGGCGGGGGCCGCCCGCCGTGCGCCTCAGATCCGGCGCATCACCGAGACGACCTTGCCGAGAATCACGGCCTCGTCGCCGTCGATGACGTCGTAGGCCGGGTTGCGCGGTTCCAGGTAGACGTGGCCGGTGCGGCGGCGATACACCTTGACGGTGGCTTCCTCGCCGATCATGGCGGCCACGATGTCGCCGGAGTGCGCCTCGCTCTGCTGGCGCACCACCACCGTGTCACCGTCGCAGATGGCGGCGTCGATCATCGAGTCGCCGCGCACGCGGAGCGCGAAAACCGTTCCGCGACCGACCAATTCGCGCGGGAGCGTCAATGTCTCGTCGGTGTGCTGCTCGGCCGGGATCGGTGCGCCCGCGGCGATGTCGCCGACCACGGGAACGGTGACCGCGGCGTCGGAGTGCTCCGCCCGCGCCGCGCCTTGGAGGAACAACCGCACGTCGATCGGGCGCGCCACCGCGGCGCCGCGGCGCAGAAAGCCCCTCTCCTCCAGGTTCTTCAGATGTTTGGAGACCGAGGACGCCGACTTCAGGCCGACCGCATCGCCGATCTGCCTGGTGTTCGGCGGATACCCGTATTCGACGACCCAGTCCCGGATCACGGCAAGGATGCGCTGCTGGCGCGGCGGCAGCGTCGAAGTGTCGAGATGCTCGAAGTCGTATCCGGTCACCCGGGGAATGCTAAGGGCGGGCTCGGACAAACCCCGCACGCGACGCCGGGCGGCCGGTCCGGAGCCGGGCGGCCCCCAGCGCGCGGCCCGTGCCACGCACGTTGCAGCGACGCCGGGCGGCCGGTCCGGAGTGCCGAGCGGCCCGAGACGGTGCAGCGTCCTGCGTTGCGGCGGGAGCGCCGCGCGATCAGGCCGGGCCGGGCCGGTGCGCGGTGAGCACCGGCTGAAAGAAGCCGGTCTCCTCCGGCGCATGCCAGGTCGGTTCGGCGAAACCCGCCTCCACGACGAACTCGGTGAGCTGCGCCCTGGTCAGCGCCCAGTACCGCGCGCCGCCCACCCGGACGGCCCAGCCGTCGCCACCCTCGGTGAGGCGGAACATCTCGAAGTCGTAGCGTTCGCCGTCGTCGTCCCAGTGCCAGAGCTGGAAGGTGATCGCGCGCCCCATGACCGACTCGATCGATTTCGGCGGCTGCCCAGCCGGTTTGGCGGCGCGCAGCGCGTCGTAGTCGCGGGTCGTCAGCACCAGCAGACCGCCCGGCCGCAGCACCCGCCACATCTCGCCGAGCGCGGTACCGACCTCGACGGCCGTCAGCAGATGCGGCAACGCGTTGTCGGCGCACACCACGGCATCCGCCCACCCGCCGTCGAAGGGCAGCGCCCGCATATCGCCTGCCAGCGTCGGCAGCCGCAACCCCCGGGTCCGCGCCTCCTCGGCCGCCCGCGCCGCCGCCACCGGACTCAAATCCATCCCCACCACGGCATGCCCGCACGCCGCCAACCCGATCGCCTGCGTCCCGATCCCACACGCCGCGTCCAAGACGGTCGACGGCCCCGCCCCCAGACGCCCCCGCAATACCCGATCCAACGCCCGCCCCTGCCCCGCGACCGCCGCGGGCCAGTCCTGGTAGAGCAGGTGGTAATCCCCGGCCAAATGGTCGTAGAAGTCGCGCGCGGTATCCCCGGACATGGCTCAACGGTAGACGGCGAGCGCCGGCGTCCGGGCGCGACAACGCTGCCATCAGTGGGCCGCCCACAGTCGAACGAGCCGTGGCCAAGCCAGTACCCTACGTAGTACCCTACATTCTATGAAGACCAAGACGAGCGTGTACCTCGAATCCCAGCAGGCGGCCCGTCTCAAGCAGGCGGCGAAGGAGTCCGGGCGGTCGGAAGCCGATCTCATTCGAGAAGGGATCGACCTCGTTTTGCTCCGCACACACCGGGTTCGCCGAAGCAGGCCATGGCCGTCATTCGACTCCGGGGATCCGAATTTCGCCGCCGACAGTGAGGAATCGCTCGGCGAGGCCTACGGGCGATGAGCTTCTTCATCGCTGACACCTCGGCGATCATCGCGGCCTACGATCGCGCCGCCGAGCTGCAGGATCGCGCGCGCGAATTCCTGGCCACCTCAGTGGCCGTCGTCTCGCCGCTGGTGCTCGATGAGATCGATCATCTGCTGATCGCCCGATTCGGCAAAGACCGTCGCATCGCCGATCTCGTCCTCGACGATCTGCTCACCTCTGCCGAGGAAGGCGCGGTACTCGTCCCACCGATCGATCATGACGATCTTCGAGCGTCGCAGCAGATCATGGGACAGTACCGCGGGCTGCGACTCGATCTCGCCGATGCGGTCAACGTAGTGCTCGCCGAGCGCTACCTGACCAACGACATCCTGACATTGGATGAGAAGGACTTTCGCGCCATCCGGCCACTGACGCCTGCCCACCCCTCGTTTCGGTTGCTGCTCCAAGACGCTTGAGCCGTCGGCGCCGTCGTGGGCCCGCGACGCCGTCGGCCTCGGGCTGAGCGGAGCCGAGGCCCGCTGAGCCTCCGCACGCGACATTTCGGAATCTCTCAGGTTGACGCACGATGATGTGGACCATGCCCGCTCGACGAGGAGTTCCGGAACTACCATCGTGGCGGCAGGCGAAACCGGCAGGCGAGCGAAAGGCGTGGTGAACGCACGGTGAGCAACAATCCGGGACGGACTAATCCGCTGCTGAAGGCGGAGCGCGCCGACCGCAACCGCAAGATCCTCATCCAGGTGGCGGTGGCCGCCGTGCTGATCGGCCTGGTGGCCGCGATCGGCATCGGACTCGCGATCAAGAAGGCGGAGAAGGACGATCCCGGTCCCACCCCGACCATCGCCGCGGCGCAGACGCCGGGCGCCGTCGGCGGCTCGATCACCGACAACGGCTCCATCCGGATCGGCAAGCCCGAGGCGAAGGTCACCGTCCGGTTGGTCGCCGACCTCCAGTGCCCGGCGTGCAAGGCCTTCGAGGCCACCTACGGCAAGGTGCTCGAGGACGCGGTGAGCACCGGCACCGCCGCGGTCGAATACAACATCATCTCGTTCCTGGACAAGGCCTCCACGACCCAGTACTCGACCCGCGCGGCCAACGCCTCCTACTGCGTCGCCGAGCAGGATCCGACCAAGTACCAGACGTGGCTGTCGGCGATGTTCGCCCAGCAGCCGCCGGAGGGCGGCAACGGCCTGCCCGACGAGAAGCTGATCGAGATCGCGAAGTCGGTCGGCT
Source organism: Nocardia sp. bgisy118 (assembly GCF_057708605.1). Taxonomy (NCBI): domain Bacteria; kingdom Bacillati; phylum Actinomycetota; class Actinomycetes; order Mycobacteriales; family Nocardiaceae; genus Nocardia; species Nocardia sp. bgisy118. The sequence goes on from NZ_JBYISM010000010.1 coordinate 26,019, forward strand.
ACACCGACGCCGTCGCGAGCTGCATCACCGACGGCACCTACGAGAAGTTCGTCGCGTCCACCACGAACAAGGCCTTCGACGGCGGCATCCAGTCGACGCCGACGGTGTTCGTGAACGGCAAGCAGGTCAACCCGAGCGCGCTCGAGCAGACCATCGCCGCGGCGGCCGCGGGCCAGTGATCGCCGCGCCACCCCGGTCCGCCTGGCTGCTGTTGATCTGCGGCCTCGCGGGCTGGCTCGCCTCGATGGCGCTGACCATCGAGCGGTTCAAGCTCTTCACCGATCCCGGCTACCGTCCCTCGTGCAGCATCAATCCGATCCTGTCCTGCGGCTCGGTCATGGTCACCGATCAGGCCGCGGTGTTCGGGTTCCCGAACCCGCTGCTCGGCATCGTCGCGTTCTCTGTCGTGGTCACGCTCGGCGTCCTCGCGGTGGCCGGGCTCGGGTTCCCGAAGTGGATCTGGGGCGGCCTGTGGCTGGGCACGGTCGCCGGCATCGGCTTCGTCTGCTGGCTCATCTTCCAGAGCCTGTACCGCATCAACGCGCTGTGCCCGTACTGCATGGTGGTCTGGGCGATCGTCACCCCGCTGTTCGCGGTGGCCACCGACCAGCTGTGGGGCGAGTCGCGCGGCCCGCTCCGCGTGCTCGCCGAATGGCGCTGGACCATCGTCGCGCTCTTCTACGCGGTGGTGCTGCTGCTGGTCTTCCTGCGGTTCCAGGATTACTGGCTGAGCCTGTTCTGACCCTGCCGCCTGTGCTGACGCGCTCGCGTCAGTTCGGCGCGCCCTTGCCGAGCACCACGGTCACCGTCCGCTCGACGCCGCCCACGCCGATCACGCCCAGGCGCACCGTGTCGTCGGGCTTGCGCACGTTGATCGCGGCGCGCAGAGCCCGAGCGGTGGTGACCGCCTTGCCGTCGATGGACGTGATCACCTCGCCGTCGGCGAGTCCGGCGGCAGCGGCGGGACTGCCGTAGATCGCGACATCGATGCGCGCGCCGCTCGGCTTCGCGTCGGAGATCAGCACGCCGAGCGTAGCCGTCGGGCCGATGTGCACCGTCTCGGTCGGCGTGCCGGAGCGGATCTGGCGCACCACCCGCATGGCGGCGTCGATCGGCACCGCGTAGCCGTTGGGCTGCCGATCGACCGCCCGGTCGCGATCGCCCGACGCCGCGGTGATCACGCCGACGATCGCACCGCGCCGATCGGCCAGCGCTCCCCCCGACTGCCCCGAACTCACCGCGGCCGCGATCTCCAGCATCCCCGACAGCGCCTTGCGGGAGAGATCGGCCGAGTTCAGCGCGACGATCGTGCTGTCGAGATCGGTGATCTTTCCGGTGATCGCGGTCGGCGGGCCGCCCGTGCCACCCGCGTTGCCGATCGCGAGCACCTCGTCGTCCAACCGCAGATCGGCGGCACTGCCGAGCTGCGCGATCGTGAGTCCGGCGGCGTCGGCCAGCTCGAGCAGGGCGATGTCGGCGCTGGAGTCGTAGCCGAGCACGTTCGCGGAGTAGACCTCCCCCGTGCCGACCGACGTCACGGTGACCGATTCGGCGCCTTTGACCACGTGATGGCTGGTCAGTACCTGTCCATCGGCGGTGAGCACGATGCCCGAGCCCGCGGCCCCCTGACCGAACATCTGGGCGGCGGTGCTGATGTTCACCAGGGCCGGTTTCACGGCGGCCGCGACGGCGACCGGGTCCATCGGCGGGGCGGCTTCGTGCTCCATCGGCGCGACGACCGAGCCAGGGTCGGTGAACGGCCAGCCCGGCAGCTCACCGCGATACCCGAGGAAGCCGGCGAGGCTGAGCAGGGCGACCACGATCAGCGCCAGCGCCCGCCCGCCGCCGCTCCCGCGTCGTCCGTCGTCCATGGCACTCCCGCCTCTGCTACGCCTGACGAATTCCATTGTGGCCGGAGATCTTCACCGTAGATCAGGATTTCCGGCCGTCGCACCCGCCGAGGGTCGGAAAACCGGGCAGGATGGACATCCCCCGCGCTCCCCGGGGCAAACCCGTCTCGGCAAACACGCGGCGTCGCGAAGCCGTATAGGTTGGCAATCCGCGCATGCGACGGTAGGCATGTATTCATGAGCACTGTTGCCGCCGCCTACGCCCTGCCCGCTCCCGACGGAGCCTTCGAGAAGGTCACCATCGAGCGCAGGGAACTCGGTCCGCACGACGTGCTGATCGACGTCAAGTACGCGGGCATCTGTCATTCGGACATCCACACCGCCCGCGACGAATGGGGCGGCACCCGCTACCCGTGCGTGCCGGGCCACGAGATCGCGGGCCTGGTGGCCGCGGTGGGTTCTGCGGTGAGCAAGTACAAGGTCGGCGACCGGGTCGGCGTCGGCTGCATGGTCGACTCCTGCGGTAAGTGCGGTCCGTGCCTGGCCGACGAGGAGCAGTACTGCCAGGTCGGCGCCACCATGACCTACAACTCCGCCGTCGCGCCCGAGGTGCAGCCGGGCGGCTACACCATGGGCGGCTACGCCACCCGGGTCGTGGTGACCGAGAACTTCGTGGTGTCGATCCCGGAGGGCATCGGACTCGACGTGGCCGCGCCGCTGCTGTGCGCGGGCGTCACCCTGTTCTCGCCGCTGCGGCACTGGCAGGCCGGGCCCGGCAAACACGTCGCGATCATCGGCATGGGCGGGCTCGGGCACATCGGCGTGAAGATCGCCGCGGCGATGGGCGCGGAGGTCACCGTGCTGAGCCACTCGCTGAGCAAGCAGGACGACGGCAAGCGGTTCGGCGCGGACCACTACTACGCCACCGGCGACCGCCAGACCTTCCGCGAACTGCGCGGCCGCTTCGACCTCATCCTCAACACGGTCTCGGCCGACCTGCCGCTGGACGACTACATGAAACTGCTGAACCTGGACGGCACCCTGGTGATCCTCGGCCTGCCCGAGAACCCGTTGAGCGTCAAGCCGTTCACCCTCGCCGGCTACCGCAGGTCGCTGTCGGGCTCGATGATCGGCGGTATCGCGCAGACCCAGGAGATGCTGGACTTCTGCGCCCAGCACGGCATCGGCGCCGAGATCGAACTGATCTCCGCCGACGAGATCGACAACGCCTACGACCGCGTCGTCGCCAGCGACGTGCGATACCGCTTCGTCATCGACACCGCGACCATCTAGGAGTACTTCCGGCGGGCACGGGTTCGCGCCGCGCTGGCATGTTGCGGGCGGCCGGACGCGCAGCTCAGTACCGTGGTTTTGTGTCCGTGGATGACCAAGACTCGACCACGCCGAAGTCCGGTGCGGATTCCCACGCGCCCGGGTCCGAGAAGCCGAAGGCCGAGGCGTCGACGTCCGACGTCTCGAACGCGCCGCCGCCGTGGCTGTTGCGCGCCTTCCTGCTCGCCGCCGCCACGGTCGCGGGACTGATCGTCGGGTTCTGGGTGCTCCAGCGGCTCCAGGGTTTGCTGACCGTGCTGATGGTCTCGCTGTTCCTCGCCTTCGCCATCGAGCCCGCGGTCAACTGGCTCGCCGCGCGCGGGGTGCGGCGCGGCATCGCGACGGGCGTGGTGTTCCTCGGCCTGTTGCTGATCGTCGTCGGATTCCTGTGGACGCTGGGCTCACTGCTCGTCAATCAAGTGACCACGCTGGTGCAGAACGCGCCCGAATACGCCGACCGGATCGTCGACTGGGTCAACAACACCTTCCACACGGAACTGTCCGGCACCGACATACAGAAATACGCGACGGAGTGGAGCGACCAGATCGAGGGCTATCTGGTCGGCCTCGCCGAAAATGCCTGGGGCATCGGAACGGCCGCCATCGGCGCGCTCTTCCAGGGGCTCGGCGTCTTGCTGTTCACCTTCTATTTCGCCGCCGACGGACCGCGCTTCCGCAATGCCGTGTCCTCGCTGCTGCCGCCGCATCGCCAGCGGCACGTGCTGCGCGCCTGGGACATCGCGGTCGACAAGACCGGCGGCTACATCTATTCGCGCGGCCTGCTCGCCGTCTGCTCGACGCTCGCGCACTACGTGGTGCTGCGGATACTCGACGTGCCATCGGCTTTCGCGCTCGCGCTGTGGGTCGGCGTGGTCTCCCAGTTCATTCCGACCGTCGGCACCTACCTGGCGGGCGCGCTTCCGGTGATCGTCGCGATGGTGAACGGCGGCCCCGGCGACGCGCTGTGGATCCTCGGCTTCATCGTCCTGTACCAGCAGTTCGAGAACTACGTGTTGCAGCCGCGCATCACCGCCACCACGCTCGACATGCACCCCGCGGTCGCCTTCGGCGCGGTGATCGCGGGCGCCGCGTTACTCGGGGCCACCGGCGCCCTGCTCGCCATCCCCGTCACCGCGACCGTGCAAGCCTTCGCGGGGGCCTACATCCGGCGCTACGAGGTGGAGACCGACGTCGAATCCCCGGCCCCCGAGCCGCCCAAGCGCAACGGCCGGAACCGGCTGCGGGAATTGATGGTCCGGATTACCCGCGCCTAGCACTGAAGGGTGCGTCGTCCTCCGTCTTGCGATGCGGCGACCGAACACAGTCCCGCGTTTACCGATGCTCCGGTGCGCGTCCGGGCGGCCCAACTGCGCGCGAAAGCAGATCGGAGCGGCAACCGTACAACGGGCCGCCTTCTGTTTCGCTAGGGAAGGCGGCCCGTGCCGTCCCCCGCCGCGACCAAGCGCATGACCGCGTCCACCGACGCTTCGGCGAGTTCGTCGTCCAGCGGCAGGTGGCCGAACAGCGCGCGAAAGTAGATCGGAGCGGCGACGGCGTCGAGGACGAAGTCCATATCGATGTCGGGGCGGACCTCGCCGCGCCGGACCGCCGCGCGTAGTGCGATTTCCGTGGTCTGCCGCCGGGGCTCGAAGACCGTGGCCAGGAAGTGCTCGCGCAGTTCCGGATCATTGCTCAGATCGGCGAGCAGCGCGGGGAGCACCCGATCGAGCGAGGTATCGCGGAGCGCAGCGACGAGATCGCGCATCGCCGCGGTCAGATCGGCGCGCAGGTCGCCGGTGTTCGCGGTGGGCCGCAGGCCGAGGAGATCGGCGACCACCGCCACCACCAGGTGCCGTTTGGAGGGCCAGCGCCGGTAGATCGCGGGACGGTGAATTCCCGATCTGGTGGCCACCCCGCCGATCGAGAGCTCGGCATATCCGTTCTCGCTCAGCAGTTCTCGCGCGGCGATCAGCACCGCCGCATCGATCCGATCGTCGCGCGCGCGGCCTGCCATCAGAACACCGGCCGCGGCATCAACATGACCAGCCAGCCGTCCGGATCGGGAAAAGCCAAGCCGCCGTGCGCCGCCCAGTACGGATTCTCGACGGGCACCGGCTCGACGCCGAATTCACCGAGCCGCTGCGCGACGTCGTACATCTGCGCCTCATCCTCGAAACAGAGGACCAGCAGATTCTCGGAACTCGGTGCGGCGCAGGGACTTCCGTCCACATGCGAGGTGAACTCGAGGTGATACTCGGCGCCGGGCAGACCGAGCATCACACCGTCGTACCCCGCGTGGTTCTCGAATCGGTACAGCTCGCGAAGGCCGAGCCCCTCGACGTAGAACCGCACCACCTCGTCCAGCCGATCCGTCGGCCGCGCGACCCGTACCTGGGCCACCCGTAGCGAATCGGGCCACGCGCGTTCATCCACAGTCATACCCAAATAATACGGTACGGACCGTACCGAAATAGCGGGTTGCGACCGGAACGGAAGCTTCACCTTGGTGGGTTCGAACCACTTGGAGGGTGCGCTGGCGTGCACCCTGGGTGTCCTTTCGACGCGATCCGGCGTCGAGCAGTCTGGACGGCGTCATCACGACAGCGGGACCGCCCCGCCACACCGACACGAAGGAGCACCCTCGTATGACCTCGAACCAGCGCTCGACCCGCCGCACCCACCGGTTCGCCCGCGCCATGGCTATCGCCGCGGCGCCCGCCCTACTGGGCGCGGGCCTGCTGACGGCAGGCGTGGCCCAGGCTGGTCAGGACGCCAATCTGGCGACCTGTACCTGGCCCAACCTGGTGTGCGGAGGGCAGGTCGATCTGACCCCCGGCGGCCAGACCGACCTCACCCCGGGCGGCCAGACCAACCTCACTCCCGGCTCATCGACCGAGAATTACGACTCCTACGGTAACTACTACTACTACTGATCACGGTGCCTGCGTGCGGCTCCGCCGCGCTGGCGCCACTCCCTTGGCAGCGAGAGCAATTGCCGACCCACTCGGCTGAGGTACACACCGTAGCGAGTTGAGGTCCCCGCCGCAGAGGCGTGAAAAACAACGGGCCGCGTTTCCATTTCGTGACGGAAAAGCGGCCCGTTTCGGCTGACTATTCGGCCGTCGGCATGCGACGCCGGATGCGCCGCGCGGCGGCGACCAGATTGCGCAGCGAGGGCTCGAGCTGCCAATAGTGCCGGGTCTTGAGTCCGCCGTCCGGATTGGCCCACAGCCGTTCCGGGGTGACAGCCTCGGCCGCTGCCGTGAGCAGTTCGTCGAGCTCGTCGATGTCCGGGATACGGGCCGAACGGCTTTCGTACACACCGGGACCGACACCGTGGCTCAGGCCGTGGCCCGACGCGCAGTCCTCCTTGAGCGCCTTGAGCACCCATTCGATGGAGCGAGTGGCGACGATCGCGGTGACGTCGGCGTCGAGCTGATCGATCGCCTCCACGACCTCGGCGCGACCGGAATAGCCGATGTGCGTGTGGATCTGGGTCTCCGGCCGCACACCAGAGGTGGCCAGCCGGAACGCGCCGACCGCCCAGCGCAGGTACTCCGCGCGGCCGACGTCGCGCAGCGGCAGCATCTCCCTGATCGCGGGCTCGTCCACCTGGATGATGGCGATGCCCGCCTTTTCCAGATCCACCACCTCGTCACGGATCGCCAGCGCCACCTGGTCGGCGGTCTCGTGCAGCGGCTGGTCTTGCCGCACGAACGAACGCGCGATCATGGTGACCGGGCCGGTCACCATGCCCTTGACCGGCCGGTCGGTGAGCGACTGGGCGTAGGTGATCCACTCCACCGACATCGGCGCCGGGCGCGAGACGTCGCCGTAGATGATCGGCGGTCGCACACAACGGGATCCGTACACCTGCACCCAGCCGAAGTGGGTGGTCGCGAAGCCGTCGAGCAGCTCGGCGAAGTACTGGATCATGTCGTTGCGCTCGTGCTCGCCGTGCACCAGCACGTCGAGGCCGATGTCCTCCTGCAGACGGATGGTGGCCTCGATCTCGGCCTCGATCCGCTTGCGGTACTCGTCGTAGGACAGCCGTCCCTCGCCGAGTTCGTACCGGGCCTGGCGAATTCGGTCGGTCTGCGGGAACGAGCCGAGCGTGGTGGCGGGCACCGGAGGCAGGTTCAGCTTGGCCTGCTGGGCGATTCGGCGCTGCTCGTAGGGCTCGCGCTCGCGCATCTGCGGCGTGATCGCGTAAACCCGTTGGCGCACCGCGTGCTTCTGCTTGAAGTGCACTTCCGTCGGCCGCTTGCGCCACTTCTCCGAGGGACCCTCGGTGAGCGCCTTGGCGAGCGAAACCACCTCGCCCACCTTTTGTTTCGCGAAGGCGAGGCGATCGGCGACGTTGCCCTCGATGTCGTATTCGACGAGCAGGTCGTAGGGCACGTGCAGCAGCGTGCTTCCGGTGGAGACCACCAGATCCGGGCACACCTTGGCCAGTTCGTTGAGGTACTCCAGCGTCACGAAACGGTCGGCGCGCCACACGTTGCGGCCGCTGATCACGCCCGCGTACAGCCGCTTGCGGCGGATGCCGGGCACCTCGGCGAGATCCTCGGGGCGGATGCGGTGGCTGGCCAGGTCCAGACCGATGGCCTCGACATTGGACGCGGCGAGGATGGCCAGCGCCGGTCCGAAATCGCCGTACTGACCGGTGACGAGCATGCGTGGCCGCAGCGGCGCCTTGGACAGCCGCTGGTAGGCCAGCTCGAACGCGGCCAGCTCGGCCTCGCTGCGCTCGCTGGTGAACGCGGGCTCGTCCAGCTGGACGCAGGTGGCGCCGCGCTTGGCGAGGATCTCGAACAGCTCCTCGTAGACCGGGAGCAGCTTGTCGAGCAGGGTCAGCGTGTCGAACTCGGCCTCGCCGGGCACCTGCCCCGCCTTGGAGAGCAGCAGCAGCGAGAGCGGGCCCAGCATGACCGGACGTAGCTCGATGCCGCGCTCCTTGGCCCGGTCGAACTCATCGAGCAGAGCTTCGGGATGCAGCGAGAAATCGGTCTCGGCGTCGAGTTCGGGCTGGCGGTAGTGGTAGTTGGTGCCGATGTAGCGCACCAGCTCCAGCGGCGGCAGGTCGGGCCGCCCGCGCGCCATCAGGAAGTAGAAGTCCAGCGGCTCCATCACGTCCTGGTAGGGCTGGAACCGCTTCGGCACCGCGCCGAACATCAGCGCGTTGTCCAGCACGTGGTCGTAGAAGGAGAAGGTGTTGCCCGGCACCTGGGTGAGCCCGGTGGCGGCCAGCTCGCTGAACTGCTGTTCCTGGATGTCGCGACCGACCTCGAGCAGTTCCTCACGCGAGAGCGAGCCCCGCCAGTAGGACTCCAGCGCCCGCTTGAGTTCCCGGTGCGGTCCGATCCTGGGATACCCCAGAATGCTCGACCCGTAGCCATCCGTGACGTTGACCATGCGCGGCAACTCCCTTTCGATCACCTGCGCGATATCCGCTCCGCACGGCGGACGACGCACAACACTGCGCTTTCCGGTGTCCGGCCGAGCCGTGCCAACGGCCCGGCATCCTTGCAGCCTATGCCGATTACTACTGCTGTCACTGCGAAGCGCTGGTGGCGGCGCCTCACCTCATTCGGCCCGACCATTGATCGACCGCACATCCACAACACACCCGGCCACCTCAGGGGAGAGTCTCAGGCCGTCAGACTCGGGCTGGCACGACCTCCGACCGATCGCACCATCCACGCACTCCCAGCCACCCCTAGGGCGAGTCTTACGAGCCCGTTCGCGGCCCGTCTCGCGTCCGAGCGGTCGCGACGCATGCGCCGCAGGCGCGAGACGCGACCGCTCGGACGCGAGACACCAGGGGGCCGCGAACACGCGCGCGCCAGCGCGCCAACAGACACAGCTCGCGTACCCGCTCTGGATCATCGCACTTGCGAACTCAGCGCCAGCGCGCCAAAAACTCAGCGGTTGTTGTACTGGTAAAAGCCCGCGCCGGTCTTCTTGCCGAGCAGCCCCGCCTCGACCATCCGCATCAGCAGCGGCGGCGCGGAGTACAGCGGCTCCTTGAACTCGGCGTACATCGAGTCGGCGATGGACTTGACGGTGTCGAGGCCGACCAGGTCGGTCAGCGCGAGCGGGCCCATCGGGTGGGCGCAGCCGAGCACCATGGCCTTGTCGACGTCGTCCTTGGTCGCGAAACCGGATTCGACCATGCGGATGGCGGACAGCAGGTACGGCACCAGCAGCGCGTTGACGACGAAGCCGGAGCGGTCGGCCGAGCGGACGACCTGCTTGCCGAGCACGTCACCGGCGAAAGCCTCGGCGCGCTCGGAGACCGACGCGCTGGTCTTCAGCGTGGTGACCAGCTCCACGAGCGGCAGCACCGGCACCGGGTTGAAGAAGTGCATGCCGAGGACGCGCTCGGGGTTGGCGGTCGCGACGGCGATCTTCATGATCGGGATGGAGGAGGTGTTGGAGGCGAGCACCGCGCTCGGGTCGGTGACGACCTTGTCGAGCTCGGCGAAGATCGAGGTCTTGACCTCTTCGCTCTCCAGCACGGCCTCGACGACCAGCTGACGGTCGGCGAAGTCGCCGAGGTCGGAGGTGAAGCGCAGGCGCCATGCGGCCTGCTCACGCTCACGCTCGGTGATCTTGCCGCTGCTCACCCCACGGTCCAGCGAGCGCAGGATGCGAGCGCGACCGGCAGCCGCTAGTTCCCGAGTCTGTTCGTAGACGAGCACGTCGACGTGCGCCCTGGCGCACACCTCCGCGATTCCGGCACCCATCTGTCCGGCGCCGATGACGCCGACACGCTGAATCTTCTCGCTGCTCACGTCCCGCTCCTGCTGGTCTGGTGTGGCTGGGATGGCTTGGGTCTGGGATGGCTTGGGTTTTGGTCCAAGGTATAGGGATGCCCTCCCCGCCGGGGCTGTTCGGCGGGGAGGGCGGTACACCCCTACTGGAGTAGAGGGTTGTCGGCCTGCATCACTGCGGGCTGGTCAACTCAGTGGAACTGACCCTCTTCGGTGGAGCCCTTGAGCGCCGCGGTGGAGGTGTTCGGGTCCACGGTGGTGGCGATGGTGTCGAAGTAGCCGGCACCGACCTCACGCTGGTGCTTGATGGCGGTGAAGCCACGCTCGGCGGCAGCCTTGAACTCGCGCTCCTGCAGGTCGACGAAGGCGGTCATGCCCTCGCGAGCGTAGCCGTGGGCCAGGTCGAACATGCCGTAGTTCAGCGAGTGGAAGCCGGCCAGGGTGATGAACTGGAACTTGAAGCCCATCGCGCCGAGCTCCTTCTGGAACTTCGCGATGGTCGCGTCGTCCAGGTGCGCCTTCCAGTTGAAGGACGGCGAGCAGTTGTAGGCCAGCAGCTGGTCCGGGAACTCGCCACGGACGGCCTCGGCGAACTTGCGCGCGACCTCGAGGTCCGGCACACCGGTCTCCATCCAGATGAGGTCGGAGTACGGGGCGTAGGCCTTGGCACGCGCGATGCAGGGCTCGATGCCGTTCTTCACACCGAAGAAGCCCTCGGCGGTACGGGTGCCGTCCAGGAACTCACGGTCGCGCTCGTCCACATCGGAGGTGATGAGGGTGGCGGCCTCGGCGTCGGTGCGGGCGATGACCACGGTCGGCACGCCGGCGACGTCGGCAGCCAGGCGCGCGGAGGTCAGGGTGCGGATGTGCTGCTGGGTGGGGATCAGCACCTTGCCGCCCAGGTGGCCACACTTCTTCTCGGAGGCCAGCTGGTCCTCCCAGTGCGAACCGGCGACACCGGCCGCGATCATGGCCTTCTGCAGCTCGTAGACGTTGAGCGCGCCACCGAAGCCGGCCTCGCCGTCGGCGACGATCGGAGCCAGCCAGTTGGCGACGGAGGTGTCACCCTCGACCTTGGCGATCTCGTCGGCGCGCAGCAGCGCGTTGTTGATGCGGCGCACGACCTGCGGCACCGAGTTGGCCGGGTACAGCGACTGGTCCGGGTAGGTGTGGCCGGACAGGTTCGCGTCACCGGCGACCTGCCAACCCGACAGGTAGATGGCCTTCAGGCCGGCGCGGACCTGCTGGACCGCCTGGTTGCCGGTGAGGGCACCGAGGGAGTTGATGTAGTCCTCGTTGTTCACGAGATCCCACAGGATCTCCGAGCCGCGGCGAGCGAGCGTGTGCTCCTCGACGACGGAACCCTGGAGCTTCACCACCTGGTCCGCGGTGTAGTTACGGGTGATGCCCTTCCAGCGCGGGTTGGTGTCCCAATCCTGCTGGATTTCCGCAGCGGTCTTCGGGGTGCCGGTGGTCGACATCTCTGACTCCACTTCTTCTTTGGTCGGTCGGTGCCGCTCGCCGAGATTCCACTCGGACTGCTGGAGCGACGATTTGCAGGCTTGCTAGGCCCATGGGGTGTACTTCCACACGATGGCACACCACGAAATAGCCGTCTACCTGTTGCTAATGTGAATCTCAGCTAGGTTTCGCCCGGTGAGTGCTAACTTTGCAAAGTTTGCGGGCGAATTGCAAGTAATGAACCTACCCGCAGGTAGCTCTGACGTGGGGTTTTAGCGTAACGCTCGTACTGTTTGTGATCTCCGGCCACCCCCGCGGCAACACGCCGGAGCATTCCGGTCTGTGAGTGGATTCACAGGGTGGGGCGGCCGCCCTCGGTGTGGGCCCGGACACCCTTCGCCGCGAATCGCGCGAGCGGATACGGCAGACTTGAACCGAGAATCAATCTCGATCAAGCGTCCAACTCCAGTCGGAGCATCCACGCGACGCCATCGAACAGGAGCCCCATGCGGAAACTGTGCCTCGCCGCGGCCGTCACGGCCTGCGCGACCGCCCTGCTGTCCCCCTCCACCGCGAGCGCCGAGCCCGCCGCGGGCACGGTCGAGTCGGTCGCCCCGCTCGCCGCGGTCGCGACGCCGCCCGACGCGGCGGACGCGGCCCGCCTGCTCTATCGCTCCACGACCGCCGGCGACGCGCCGACCACCGCGAGCGCGGCCGTCTACTTCCCGGCCGGAACGCCACCCGAGGGCGGCTGGCCGGTGATCGCATGGGCGCACGGCACGGTCGGCCTCGGCGACGACTGCGCCTACAGCATCGCCGGCCCCGGCGCCCGCGAACGCGACTGGGCCTACCTGGGCACCTGGCTGAAGCAGGGCTACGCCGTGGTCGCCGCCGACTACGCCGGGCTCGGCACCCCGGGCGAGCACCCCTACCTCAACGGCACCGTCGAGGCGCACAACGTGGTGGACGCGGTGAAGGCCGCGACGCGGCAGTACCCGTCGCTGGCGAAGAAGTGGGTCGTGGTCGGCCAGTCGCAGGGCGGCGGCGCGGCAGTCTTCACCGCGCGCTACGCCACCGAGTTCGGCGGACCCGAACTCGACTACCGCGGCGCCGTCGGCACCGGCGTCCCCGCCTACATCGAGGACATCCTGCTGCCGCTCGGCCCCGGCATGCCGCCGATAGAGCTGGGCCCGCACACCACCGCCTACGTCCTGTACATCCTCAACGGACTGCGCACCACATACCCCGAACTCGACATCGACTCCTACCTGACCGACGCGGGCCGAGACTGGCTCACCCGCGCCCGCACCGCCTGCATCAACCCGTTCGGCGAAGAGCTCGCCGCCGCCGAAGTGGTCCTCGGCGACCTGTTCGCCCGCCCGCTCGCCCAGATCCCCGACCTCCGCGGCGTCCTGACCAGGACCATGGGCCTGCCCCAATCCGGCTACGACCGCCCGCTCTTCCTCGGCCAGGGCCTGCGCGACACCGACGTCATCACCCCCGCCACCCTCGCCTTCGCCGCCACCCTGCAAACAGGCGGGCAGCCGGTCACCCTGCGCACCTACCAGCAGGATCACAGTGGAGCGGTGAACGCCTCCCTCCCCGACTCCGTCCCCTTCGTGCGAAACCTGTTCTTCTGAACGGGGTCTCGCACTTTGCAATACCCGCCTCGGCGTCGACATGCTGCCGTTGACCGAGGATCTGCGGGCCATCCTGGCCGGTCCCAGCGGCATGGAGGAACTTCGATGCGTCGTGACGTACATACTTATTGTCGGCGACACCCAGGAAACCGATCTGGATCCACTCATCGATCGACTCGGTCCCCGAGCCAAGGAGGCCATCATGACCACCGCCGAACGGCTCCGCGCCGAAGGCGAAGCCAGAGGCGAAGCCAAAGGCCGCGTGAACGCGCTGGTCGAGCTGCTGACGATCAAATTCGGAACAATCCCGGCCGGGATCACGGATGCGATCCACACCGCAGACCCGGCCGAAGTGCGCACCTGGACCACCCGCGTCCTCACCGCAACCACACTCGACGACATCTTCGCCTGACCGGCGCCGACCTGTTTCGCGCGCCGATCGGCCGTCAGCACTTCTTCCGCAGCGCCGACCGCAATTCGAGGAAGTACACTTCCACTAAGTACACGCCCGTCACAGGTGATCGGCTGATTCCCGCTCGAGACCGAGCCCCTGGCATCGTGACGCGCAGGATCGAAGTCGACGGGCAGGCGGAAGGCTAAGCGGCGTAAAGCATGTCCGAGTCGACCAGGACCACATCCTCCGCCGCAGCTGTGTCGATCAGCGCGGGCATGAAACCCACACCGCTGTAGCAAGCCAATCGCGTTCGGCTCGTGTCGAACTTGTCCGAGAGCAGGTCCCGGATCCGCCGCAACCGATCCAGATGACCGAGGCCCATCCTGTCGTTCCATTTGGCCTCGCCGATGGACAGCAGCGCTTCGCGACCGTCGGAAAGTTCACCGAAGACCGCGATATCGACTTCGTGCGTGGTCTTTTGCGCGGGTTCGTTGACCATCCCGCTCGCCACCCGGGTGACGTGCCCGCCGAAGAAGTCATCGGGCGCGTAGCCCGCAACCCAGGCGCGGCAGATCTCCTCGAAATGCGGCCCCAGCACGTTACTTTCGAAGCGGTGGCGCCGACGCTCCCACAGTCGCTCCGACCGGCGTCCATGTTCCCACTCCGTCCAGTCAGGGCGCTGGATCGCGTGGTAGAAGGCCACCAGCGGTTCATTGATCTGATAGAGCATGCGGTTCCCACGGAACGCGTCGCGCTCTCGGCGCAACAAGCCGCAGTCTTCGAGCACCGTCAGTGGATGAGTGATGTCGCTGGCTTTGCGTCCCACATACGACGCGATCCCACCGCTGGTCGCGTTGCCCTGCGCGACAGCTGCCAACACCGAGTGGTACAGGCCGGGATCGCGCAATCCGGGTTCCTCGCTGAGCAGATACCGTGCTTCGCGAAAGAGCGGGCTCGAAGGGTTGAGAACTGTTCGCAGCACCCAGTCGTCGAAGTCGTCTAGATTCACGGGTGCGTCCCCTTCGACGAACTCTCGCCGATAAGCCGGAGTTCCGCCGACGATCGCGTGCACCTGGATCGCCAACCGTGGATCACTGATACCCCAGAAGTCGGCGGCGAGCCGATAGTCCAGGGTAGGGACGATCAACTCGAGTCCCGCTCGGCCCCGCAGCGGCGCGCCACCCGCCAGCAGCGAACCCATGAACGACATCGCCGAACCACACAACAGCAGGCGGGCACGCGACCGCAATCGCTCCGGCCTGCGCGGCGCCAACGCCGATTGAATGATCGACGGCAACTCGGGACTGGCCTTCACAAGGTAGGGAAACTCGTCGATGACAACCGGAACCTCGCGGCCTTCCGTCACCGTCAAGAGCGCATCGACAGCCTGGCGCCAGTCATCGAACCGAATGGGCAGACCCGAACCACTGAACTCCGCGACCGCCGCCGCGAAGTACCGCAGTGACTCAGCCTCGGTGGCCTGGTCCGCCGCGAAGTAGAACCCTCCCGTTGCCTCGCAGACCGCCTCCAGCAGGAAGGTCTTCCCCTGCCTGCGCCGCCCCGACACCACTCCCAGCGTGGCATGCGGCTGCCCGCTCGTGACGAACCGCGCCAAGGCCCGCCACTCGCGCTCGCGGTCGAACATGTCGGCTGGCTTCTCGATGCCCAGAACCTCCGCCCCAATTTGAGGAAGTATATTTCCACTAAGTATACATCCTCAAAATCTCCGCAGGTCAGCCGGTGCCCTTGCGCATCGGATGCGGCGCGGTGGTCCAACTCGGGGTCGAGGCCAGGAAGGTGCGCTCGAATCGAGGGTGCGATGCAATCCTTCGCGCACCGGCGGCATAGATCGTGGCGGTACCGCGGCCCGGGTCACAGATGCGGACCGAATACCTCGAGCGACTGCACGTTGCTCATATTCACGTCGCGGTACTGGCGAGCGGCGCTTCGGCGGCGTAGTTGCTCGCAGCGGCGACGTCGAAAATGCCAGTCGGACGGATATTTCCGAAGCTTCGGCTGCTCTGCGCACGATGACGAGACGAGATAGCTGGCGCGCACATCGCATCCGGGACGCCGGAGGCATGGCGAGGCGGGCATCGCGTCTCGCGGCCATATCAGTCACGCCGCACCAATCGGCAGACACCCCAACGCCTCTCACGCCAGCCCGGACTCATCGGACGGCGGTAGATGATCAAACATTCTCATCCAGAGAAGTATTCGGGATTCACTCTCGTCAGCTAGGAACATCTTAGATCCGCCACGCTCGGGATAAACCGTGACCTTGTTAAGAAACTCTTCTGGATATTTCGCCAGCAACTCCACGAGCTGCTCGGTTCGATGCCGCAGGTCGGATCCACTCTCGGTTCGCCGCAGTCGTCTGATATATGTGCAGCATGTCGACTGTTCGAACGGGCCGGTAACAATGGCAAGTCGATCATCCATCGCAGCAAGTATCTCGGTGTCGCAGATCCCCGCGAGGACAGCCATCGCCACCAGCCGCCTCAGCACACTCTCATCCATAGACCACCAGTAGCGATGATGGAGACCTCAGCGATTGGAGGAATGGGGAACTACCCTCTGGGGCAGAATGCCCTTGTCCCATTCCTTATCGAGTAAATCGAAATCACTGAACGGATGCTTGCGTTCAATCGTAGCCTGCAGCTCGGTACCGCTCAACGGATCAACAATACTGTTGGTGTCCGATAGAGGCGCTACTTCGGACCAGTGGCATCGACGGAGCTTCGACACCATATAAGCGAGACTCCGAGCCGTCGGGCGTTGGTGAATTCATAATAGTACCAACGTACGGTGTTATTCTTACAGTTTGGACACCGCCCCGGGTCGGTCCTGTAAACCACGGGTCCATCGGGAGCAATGCCGACCAATTCGTCCTGCGTATACCTAGTCCATGCCACCAACGTCATGGCCTCATACAGCTAGCATCCTCGGCCCAGCATAGGCGCGAACGAGGACGAGTCCTACCAAAGGGTGATGGACCATACGCAATCAGCAATCAGGATGTCGTCGATATCCTCTGCAGTAACGATTACCTGAGCGCGAGACGAGGGGATCGAATAGTACTTGAAGTCATGGAATTCGGTATCCATCTTTCGAATCGAACTCCCTCGAAGAGCTATCGACTCCTTGAGGTCGCTCAAGGAGATTACGAGCGGAGCCTCGCCTACCAAAGCTGCTATCGAACTCGGTACGTGCGCATTCCAGCGAAGTCTGTGGACCGCAATTATCGCACTGAAACAGGTCCATCCTAGGAGCGGGTCGGATTGGAATCCAAATTCGATCAGTCCGTAGTCGCGACGGAAATTCTTCCTTCGCTTATCCATATCGTCCACATAGCTCGGGTCACCAAACGCGCCATCAATATCTGCAACGGTTGCGCCGTTTCGGAGCCCGAGCAGGGATCCCGTGCACGCAACATCGGCCAGGTACTCAGCGAACCGCGTCGTCATGATAGCTATCCTATCCGCTCCAGCGCCTTGACAAGAAAATGCAATTCAACCGCCCGATTGCTATTGTTTCCCCAATTATTGGAATTCATCTCGGTCATTGCTGCACGAGATTTAGAGATCAGATCCGCTCGGAGATCCGCATTTGAATTGATCTCATCTAACACGCGACGCATTTGAGTATCCGTTGGAAGGCCATGTGACATCCTGATTCCTTCCACACCTACTGTCCCGTCATGGTGGGCAAAGACTCGAACCTCGTTTCGCCCGATGTGTACGTGAGCGCCCTTCGTTGCCCAGTCCGAATCCATCGGAGAGACCCGGACCGGACAATTCGGCACCAGACCCAGCGGGTCAGACCACACCAAGGGGTTGTGTGGATAAGTTTCAGGATTGGGCGCTGGAACCAGCCCGAGCGGGTCGCCGGTGAGATAGCGACCGATCACCGGGTCGTATGCTCGGAAAAAATTGTAATGGAGGCCGGTTTCGGGATCATGGTACTGGCCGGGAAGCCGCAGCGGAGTAGAGGCGATGCCTTGCCAGGTGGTCGCGCCCCAGAGTTCGGTGGTCGCGGAGCCAACGGTCTGCCCGGTAGCCGGGTCTACGAGTTCGGTAGGGGTGCCGACGAGGTCCGTGATAATGGCGAAGAATTCGCGGTCGATAGTGGTTTGGGTGATCGGCCTGTGAGTTTTCGGCTGGTGATTCCAGCGCAGCACGCCCTGTGGGTGCATCTGTTCGATCAGGTGGGTCCGGTCCCATGTGTAGTCGGTGCGCTCGAGGACCGCGCCGTCGTTCATGAGGTGTTGTTTGGAGGTGCGACGGCCGAAGGCGTCGTAGGTGTAGTGCCACCACTGCCGGTCCGGCGTATACACATCGGTCAGCTGGTCGAAAGCGTTGTAGCGGTAGTGCCAGATGTCGGGTTTGCGGGATAGGCGGGTGGTTTCCTTGCGGATGAGGCGGCCGGCTTCGTCGTAGTGGTAGCGGGTGTGGCCGTCGCGGATGAGCAGGTTGTTGCGGTACTCGCGGCGGTTGTCGGTGGGGAAGTCGGTTCTGGTGGCGACAGCGGTGGCGCCGGTCGAATCCGGTGTGGTCGAGATGTTCTCGGGCAGTTGGCTGCTGGTGATGTTGCTGAGGGCGTCGTAGGCGTATCGCTCGGTGGTTCGCCCGTTGGCGGTGACCGTCGTGACGCGGCCGATCGCGTCGAGGGCGTAGTCACGAACGACGCGTACGGTGTCCGGGCGGGTGGTGGTGTGCGTGGCGATGTATCCGTCTGGGCGCCAGGTGTAGTCGTCGCGGCGGAGGAGGCTCGGAGCGTGCGGGATCGAGGGATCGTGGGCGGGCGCGGGGTCCGCGTGCACTTGCTGCTGGGTGACGAAGCCGTGCGATGAGAGTGTCTGGTCGACGGTGATCGCACCGAGACGCCAGCCGGTGCTGCGGCCAGCCGCGTCGTGGGCGAAGGCGATGGAGTGGCCGTCGGTGGTAAGCCCGGTGATGCGGCTGGTGTGGTCGTGCTCCCAGGTGGTTGTCGAGCCGGACGGGTTCGTTCGACCGATGCGACGGCCGTGGTCGTCGTACTGGAAGTGCATCGCCGGGCGGTCGTCGACACGTTGGGAAGCGAGGCGGCCTTCGGCGGTGTAGGTGGATTCGACGATGTGCGTGCGGTCGTTGCCGACGCCGGATACCGCGGTGAGAGGCCGTCCCACCACATCGTGGGAGTACCGAACCCATTCGCCGGTCTCGGCGTGCACTTCGATCAGCCGCCCGAGGATGTCGTAGCGGTTGCGCCTGGTTACGCCGGTGGCAGCGGTAATCGCCGAGACTCGCCCGGCGGCGTCGAAGTCGTATCGGCTCTGCGCGCCGGTGTAGTCGACTTCGCTGACGATCCGCCCGGCCGGGTCGTAGGTCTAGCGCCACGTGTGGCCGAGTGGGTTCACCACCGCGACCATTCGACGTTCGGTGTCCCACGTGTACCGGGTGACAGTCTGATCAGGCTCCGTGCGCGAGGTCAGTAGGTCGAACGCGCCGTAGGTGAAGCGCGTCTGCCCGCCTGCACGATCGATGTGGGTGCGGAGATTGCCTTCCCCGTCCCATTCCCACGTGGCCGTGTGGCCGTCGGAGTCCGTGCGGCACAAGAGCTTTCCCTCGGGCGACCATTGATAGCGGGTGATCGCGTTCAGGGGGTCGATGACGGTGACGGGCCGGCCGAAATGGTCGCGAGTGATCCGCGAGATTCCGCCGTGCGGGTCCACGACGGTGATCGGCAGCCCGGCCGCATTCACTTCGATTTCCGTTCGCGCGTCAGTGGATTCGGTGATCGACGCGACGGCACCGGATCGGTGATGGGTATGCACGGTGCGCACACCCGCGCTGTCGACGATCGCGGCGAGGTTTCCTTGTTCGTCGTATTCGAAGCGCCTGACGGACCCATCGGCGCCGGTGATCGCGACAGGCCGGTTGCGGACCTGGTACTCGACGGTGATCGTCGCCTCGTCCGGGCGAGTGACCGCAGCGAGGTCGCCGTCACCGGTGTACTCGTAACGAGTGATCGCGCCGTCGGCGGCGATCACTCGGACGGGCTTCCGGTCGTCGTTGTAGTCGGTGTGGGTGCGGGCTCCTGTCGGATCGATCGTGTCCCGCAACCGCAGGTCGTCGTCGAATTCGAAGATGGTGACCGCGCCGAGGGAATTCGTGAACGTTGTGCGGCTGCCAGACCCGTCGGGAAGTGTGTCGTAGCCGAACTCGGCCGACATGATGCCGTTGGTGCCGTGCTGGCGGATGACGCGTCCGGCACCGTCGTAGACGTTGTGCATCTGGTTGTCGTTGGAGTCCGTCCACGACAGCATCCGATGCTGGTCGTCATAGGTGTAGCGAGTCGTGGCGCCGACGCCGTTGGTGATCGACACCAACTCGCCCGCTTCGTACGCGAATTCGCGAACACGAGTGGTGATCTCGGTGCCGTAGGCATCGCGACCGAGCACCGAAAGCGCCGTGACTCGCCCGTCGGCGGTGTCTACTCGCACGCGGTAGCCGCCGGAATGGGTGACTTCGGTCGGCGTGCCGTCGATGTCGTAGTGGAAGCGGACCTCGTTGTGGTGGCGGTCGGTGATCGCGGTGATCGGGTAGTCGCCGAGCAGAGTGGGCAGTGCGCTGTGGGTGGGATCGGGCGTGAAGTGCCAGGTGATTTCGCGATCGGGGTCGAAGACCCGGTATCCACCCGATTCGGTGCGGGTCATCGTCCAGCGCGGTGAACGGCCCGAGGGAAGCACGGCGATGTCGGGCGCGGTGTGCGGGTAGGCGAGGAGCATTCCGTCTTCGCCGACGAAGGTCACGCCCTGCTGATCGACCACCACGCGCATGTCCAGGGTCGCCGACCAGGATGGGCCGAACCAGCGTCCGAACCGGTAGCTCGACCGATGCCTGCGGCGCAGTTCGAGGTTCAGTACTCCGGGCAACTCCACATCGGTTTCCGGGAGCAGGAATTCACCGGTCGCGGCGTCAACCGGGTCACCGCAGCTGTTGACATCCTCCGGCTTCTGCGTGTCCTTCGGATTGTTGGTCCGTGCTTCGTCCCCCACGCCCTCGTTCGACTTCTTCGGGCTGCTGGGATTGTCGGTCTTGCTCGGCGAATTCGTGCCCGCCGGATTCGTATTGTCGGGCGAATTATTCGGCGAATCAGGCTGTTTCGACGGGGTGTCGGAGGGCTTCGTCTCCGCGCTAGCGGGCTTGGTGTCGGTGTTGGCGGGTTTCGTATCCGTCGATGCCGGTGTCGTGTCGGTGTCGTTGGTCGTCTTCTTCGACGGACGAGCGCCCGTCGGGGTACCGCCGCGCTTCCCCGTGAGTTTCCTGATGATGGAGGCGAACGCGTCTTTCAGCTTGCGTAGCAACGGGGTCAGCTTCGACATGGTGCTGGCGAGCTTGCGGAACAGCTTGGAAATCGTGGTCAACGTCTTGGCGACGTAGACAGTTGCCTGCATTGCCACCACCGGGGTGCCGACGCCGAGCGTGAAGATCGCCTCCGCGGCCCACACGGCCAGCCTTCCGACCGCCTGAGCGACGATGTCGCGCACCATCATGCGCACCGCGGCCACCACACCGCCCGCCATCTGAATGGCCTGCGACGCCGCCTCGGCCGCCTTCGTCGCGGCGGCCAGCGCGTCGGCGGTCTCGGCTGCCCGCGCTCGATAAGCGGTCGCTGTCGCGCCCTGCCACTCGGAGATGTCCTTCTCGACCGCCTGCTTGTGCGCCTCGGCCGCCTCGTTGATCTTCTCCGAAACATTGCTCCAGGTCTTGGCATACGCCTCGATCTGATCCGGATCACCGGCGACCCAGTTCAATGCCTCCTGCAACGGCTCGACATGCTCGATCAGCCACCCGACACCGAAACCAGCCAGCGTGCCCAGCGGATCGACCACCACGGCGGCGACCTCGAGTCCGACGCCGACGACGCCCAGACCCGCCTCTACCCACGAGCCGGACGAAATCGCCTTGTAGGTATCCGAAACCGTCTCGAAAAGCGCGACGCCCGAATACCACTCGGTGGAGTCCTCGGCCTGCGCGATCAGCGGATTCGACTGGCCGTCACTCACTTGGTGGACCCGTTCGGCTCGACCGCCTTCAGGTTGCTCGCATTCGAACTGTCGGTGCTCTCGTAGCCGTCGGCCACCGTCCGCAGCTTCCCCGCGTCCTCACCGACGGCCGTCACGGCGGCCTCCAGCGCCGCGATCCCGTCGGACTCGACCGAATCCACGAACAACGGCGGCAGAAACGCACAGATCTTGCCGAACGCCTCGGTGGGAGCCGACACCGCCTTCGCCGCCTCCAACGCCTGCCCCAGAGGCTCGGCCAGCTTCGCCACATTCGACGCGTGCGTACGGACCCGCTCCGGATCGACGTTCAGGTTTTCGGCCATGAAGCACCACCTCCCCCACCCGGGACTTACACCCAGGTCGAAACCTCCTGTGGCACCGCACGAATGCCCACGATGATCATAGCTAGACGTCATCGTCGGCCACGGCGACCGGCAATCGCTGTGCGAGAGTGCCTGTCAGCACTACGAACCGCACCGATGCCGGGCACACAAAAGGAAGCTCCGGACGAAACTCTCGTCGCCCGGAGCCAACTTCGTTGATCACCTGCGCATCCGAGCGCTGACTACCTCGCCACCGCCGACCAGCCGTAGTACGTCACGGATGCACCCGGAGCCACCGTCGCGGTGGGTTCACCTGTGCAGTCGTTGGTCGCGAACACCAGGAAGTCGCGCTTGCTGCGGTTCTGAAAGTGGATGTCACGCGGGAAGCCGCTGGCCCAGCACGAGTCCAGGTTGCTCAGCTCCAGCTGGTTGTCGATGATCACCACTTCTCGACCGTCCCCGCCCCCGAACGATCCGGTGGGGATGGCCGAGGCGGTGGGAGCCGCGAGGGACGCCGCTGTGCAGCACCACCCACTCCTCCGTGGCCCGGGGATCAGCTCGCTTCCCGTGGGTGCACAGTCCGCCAATGGTCGGCGATATCGATGCGGCGGGTGATCCACACGCGGTCGTTGGACTGCACGTGGTCGAGGAAGCGCTCGAGGGCGGCGGTGCGGGCGGGGCGGCCGACGAGGCGGCAGTGCAGGCCGATGGAGAGCATCTTCGGACTGCCTTCCGCCCCTTCGCGATACAGCACATCGAAGGCGTCGCGCAGGTGGGCGAAGAACTGCTCGCCGCTGGGGAAGCCTGCCGGGGAGGCGAAGCGCATGTCGTTGGTGTCGAGGGTGTAGGGCACCACCAGGTGATCGCGGCCGCGCACGGTGACCCAGTAGGGCAGGTCGTCGGCGTAGGAATCGGAGTCGTAGACGAAACCGCCGTGCTCGACGACCAATTCGCGAGTGTTCGGTGAATCGCGGCCGGTGTACCAGCCGCGCGGCGCGGCCCCGGTCAGCTCGGTGTGCACGCGCACCGCCTCGGCGAGGTGGGCGCGCTCGGTCTCGATGTCGGTGAGCTGGTAGGACTTCCAGCGCAGGCCGTGGCAGGCGATCTCGTGGCCGAGTTCGGTGAATGCCGCCACCGCCTCCGGGTTGCGTTGCATCGCACTGGCCACCGCGAACACCGTCAGCGGAAGTCCGCGGCGCTCGAACACCCGGAGCACCCGCCACAGTCCGGCGCGGGAACCGTACTCGTAGAGCGACTCCATGCTCATGTGGCGATTCGGAAACGCCTCGGCCGGAGTGATTTCCGAGAGGAAGGTCTCCGAATGCGGGTCGCCGTCGAGCACGTTGTTCTCCCCGCCCTCCTCGTAGTTGAGCACGAACTGCACCGCGATACGCGCCGCATCCGGCCAGCGCGGGTCCGGCGGGTTCGGCCCGTATCCGACAAAGTCCCTCATGCACCCAGCTCCCTCATGCACCCAGCTCTCCGTACAACCGCAGCCGCGCGAGACCACCGTCGGGATAGATGTCGAGGCGCACCTCCTCGACCGAGGCCGCCATCGGCGTGATCGGGAATCGGTGCCTGGTGTCGGGCAGCAGTTCGGTGCGGGGCAGCAATTCCACCTCGGTGCCGTCGTTGGTGCGACCGGTGAGCCGCGCCGCGCCGGGGCTGTTGCCGAGAAAGTACGACGTGTCGATCTCGGCGAGCCGGATCAGACCCGGCCCCGCCAGACGGACACGCACCCAGTCGTTTCCGTCGTCGCGGCGGCGCGCGGTTTCCCATCCGTCGCCCATGCACCGCGCCGAGCCCGGGTAGAGCAGCTGGTTCGGTGAACTGTAGAAGCGATTGGAGCAGTCCAGCACCAGCGCGCCGTTCTCCAGCGCCGCCAGGTCCAGGGGGCCGAGGCCGACCAGCGCCGGATCGGGCCGGCCTTCGCCGTGCACGCGCAGCCGCGCCACACCGCCGTCCGGATGCATGGTGAGTCGCACGTGGGTCCACCGCTTGTCGCTGTCCACGGGGAACGGATTGCGGGTGTCTCCGGCGACCGGTGCGTGGACGATCAGGGTCACCCAATCCTTCCGGCCCACCAGGGTTTCGGCGGCGGGATAGCCTCCGACCTCGAGCGCCGACAGCGAGACCGCTGGCGGATAGTTGCCCCGAAACCACGCGGTGTCCACCACGACGCCGCGGATCACCCCCGGCACACCGAGCCGCACGATGGCCGAGTCGTCGCCGGGCACGCCACGGTGCCTTCGGGTCTCCCACCCGTCGTAGATCTGGCCTTTGTGCCCGAAGGTGGACGGCCGATACTCGGGGGCGCCGGGATTGATCAAGTTCTCCTTCTCCGCGAAGAACTCGTCGTTGGCCCAGATCACCGCGCCGCCGAGCGGGCGGACCGCCAGATCGGGCAAGAGCGTGAAGTGCCCGTCGGCCTCGTTCATCGCTTCTCCCGCACGCCTGGATCACCGATCCACTCGCGGGCCGCCAGCGCCCGTAGTACCTCGTCGGTCAATTCCGGTGCTGCCGTGGTCAATTCCGCGCCGGACCGTGCGCCACAACGCAGCCCGCGCAGCACGGTGGCGGCCAGCGCCTCGGCGGTGGCGGGTTCGTCCACCACTCCCGAGGCAGTGTCGTGCCGCGCCAGGTAGGCCCGCAGCCGTGGCACCGCGACGTCGATCGCGCCGCGGAAGAACGCGTAGGTCGCCATCCACCGGGTGATCAGGTGTCCCGGGTGCATGTCCCAGCCCTGGTAATAGCCGCGGCGCAGTGCCCGGGTGACGAGCCGATGATGTTCGCGCAGTGCGGCTTCCGGTTCGGCGTCCGGCACGATCTGCGTGGAACCGTCGCACACCCAGACGCCGGTCTGCGCCGCGGCCGCCTGCATGACGGCCTTGGCGTGGTCGGCGGCGGGATGATCCAGCGCCTGGTCGGTGGCGGCCACCCCGCACGCCGCGGTGTAGTCGTAGGTGCCGAAATGCAATCCGGCGCAGCGTTTTCCGGACAGCTTGATCATCTTGGCGACCGGCACGCTGCCGTCGGACCCGACGATCGCCTGCGGGCTTTCGATCTGCAACTCGAAGCGCAACGTCGCGTCGGCGAGCCCCGTGCCACGCTCCAATCCCTCGCAGAGCGCGACGAGCGCCGAAACCTGCTCGGCGGCACGGATCTTCGGCACGGTGAAGACGAACCCTTCGGGCACTCCCCCCGCGGCGTCCAGCACGAGCTCGAGAGTGCGCAGGGCCCTGCGGCGTTCGATCCCCGCCAGTCCTTTGATCCGGATGCCGAATCCCGCTGGACCGTCGCCACCCGCGGCCCAGCCCGCCAGGATCTCGCCCGCCGCGATGGCGGCGGCGTCCTCCTCCTCGTCCGAACGGAAACCGTAGCCGTCCTCGAAATCGATCCGCAGATCCTGGACCGGTTCGCGCAGCAGCCGCTCCCGTACCGCGGGCAGGGTCGCCGCGGTGTCGAGCTCGGCGAGCGGTTCGCGGTGGGCGTCCAGCAGCTCGACGGCCGCGGCGCCCCACTCCGCCGGTGTGTCCGCGCCCGCCCGGTCAGCGGGCACGTAGACGGTGTGGATCGGTTGCACCCTGCTCCCCGGCCCCGGGTAGCGCGCCCGCAGGTCGGCGTCGACGGCGTCGAGCATGGCCTCGATCCTGGCCCGGACGTTCTCCGGCAGGCGTGTCACGGTCACCGTTCCTCTCCCTCCTGCATGGCGCGCCAAACCCGGTCGGCCGTCATCGGCAGTCGATGCATGCGCACCCCCACGGCGTCGCGGATGGCGTTGGCCATGGCCGGGGCGACCGGGTTGTACGGCGACTCGCTCATCGATTTCGCGCCGAGCGGCCCGAGTTCGTCGGCGGTGTCGGCGAAGTAGACCTCGGTCGAGGGTAGATCGGCGAGCTGCGGAATGTGGTAATGCCGCAACGTCCGGGTGGTCACCACGCCGTGTTCGGAGCGCATGTCCTCGTAGAGCGCGGTACCGATGGCCTGGGCCACCCCACCCTCGACCTGGCCGCGGCACTGCACCGGGTTGAGCACGACGCCCGCGTCGGCGGCCTGGATCGATTGCAGGACGCGGACCCGGCCGGTAGCCCGCTCGACGGCGACCCGGAAGGCCTGCACGTTGAAGCTGACCGAGCGGGGAATGCCGGTGTGCTCGCCATGCGCCGCCAGCTCGCCCGCCGCCGCGAGCTTCATCATGGGGATCAGTCGATCACCGCACCGCACGCCGTCCGGACCGAGGTCGCAGTCGCCCACCGGTGTGCCCGCGAGTTCGGCGGCCCGCGCCAGTAGCAGATCCTTCAGCGCGAGCGCGGCGGCATAGGCGGCCTTGCCCGCGACCACGATGCCGGTCGACCCGAACGCGCCGGTGTCGTGGTCGACGCAGTCGGTGTCCGACTGCCGGATCGCGATGCGCGCCGCATCGGTGTGCAATGCGGCGGCGGCCAGCTGCGCGATTACGGTCGTCGTTCCGTTACCGAATTCGGTTGTGCCTACCCTGATTTCGTAACAGCCGTCGGAGCGGAGCAGCGCGACGGCCGAGGAGCGGTGGCCGCGCGGCGGAATGGTCGCGATCATCGCCAACGCCATCCCCTCGCCCACCGACCACTCCGGGCCGGGCGCCGCTATCCCGTTGCCACGCACCAGAGCTCGTTGCGCGAGGTCGAGGCACTGATCGAGTCCGTAACTGCCGAACACCAGATCCCCCGGGTCCGGTGCGGCGCCGACGAACGCGTCACCGGGCACGACCACATTGCGCCTGCGGAAATCGAACGGGTCGATCCCGAGCTCTCGGGCCAGTTCGTCGAACGCCGATTCGACGGCGTAGATGATCTGACCGAGCCCGTAACCGCGGAACGCGCCGGAAGGGATGTTGTTGGTGTAGACCGCCGTGGCGTCCACGCGTTTGTTCGCGCACCGGTACACCTCGATCGATTCGCTCACCCCGTGATACATCACGCCCGGGCTGTGATTCCCGTAGGCGCCCGCGTCGGAGAGCACATCGACGGCCAGGGCGGTGAGCACGCCGTCCGCGTCCGCGCCCGCGGTGACGGCGACCCGCATCGGGTGCCTGGTGGTGGCGCCGGTGAACTCGGCGGAGCGGGTGTACTCGTACTGCACCGGACGTCCCGTGCGCAGCACAGCGAGCGCGATGAGGTCCTCCACCAGCATTTCCTGTTTGGCGCCGAACCCGCCGCCGACTCGGGCGGCGAAGACCCGCACCCGATCGCGTTCCAGCCCGAACACGTGGCACAGCTCGTCGCGGACCAGGAACGGCACTTGCGTGCTGCACCGGACGACGAGCCTGCCTTCGGCGTCCAGCCACCCGATGCCGCCGTGCGTTTCGAGGTGCACGTGTTGCGCGCGGGGGGAATGCCACGTGCCGCGAACCACACGCGCGGCGGCGGCCAGTCCCGCCTCGATATCCCCTACGCCGCCGTGCAATTCGGCGACCACATTGCGCGCGGGATCGGCGATGCGCGCCGAATCGGGTTTGTCGGCATGCAGTTTCGGCGCGTCCTCGGCCAGTGCGTCCTCCGGATCGAACACGGGGGGCAGCAGCTTGTACGTGACCCGCAGGGCGCGGCAGCCCGCCGAAGCAGTCTCCATACTGTCCGCGACCACGGCGGCCACGCGCTGTCCGACGAAACGCACGGTGCGGTCGAGGACGAACGTGTCGTCCGGGTCGTCGGCGCGCGACTCGTGCCTGGCCGTGGAGAACGGCACCGAGGGCGAGTCGGCGTAGGTCAGCACCGCCCGCACACCCGGAAGCGCCTCGGCGGCAGCGGTATCGATGGAACGGATACGCGCATGCGGGTGCGGGCTCGGGAGAACCGCGATGTGCAGTGGCGCGGTTGGGGGCGCGGTGGGGTCGTCGACGGCGGACAGCACGTCGAGAGTGAACGGCTCACGGCCGGTGACGATCCTGGGTCCTGCGGGCGCACGCACGCGGCCGCCGGATGGAAGCCGCTCGGGCACTACAGTTCCCGCTTGCGTGCCTTCGCCAACACGCGGCTTTTCGGGCGGACCCATCGACGCGGCTGGGCTTATGTCCGTTCGTTCCCCGTCACCTGTCAGCGCATCGCGAATCGCCCGATACCCGGTGCAGCGGCACAGGTTCCCCTTCAACAGTTCCGGAAGGTCGGCCGGGTCCGGCCCCGCTTCGGTTCCGCACTCCAAGCCCGCGCCCGTGACCACCATTCCCGCCGTGCAGAACCCGCACTGGAACGCCGCCTCGTCGAGGATTCGCCGCTGCACTGGATGCAACCGCTCCGTATCACCGAGCCCGGCCGCCGTGGTGATGGACCGGTCCGCGACGCGGTAGGCGGGGACGAGGCAGGAGTGCACCGTCACGCCGTCCAGCCACACCGAGCACGCGCCGCAGTCACCCGCGTCGCACCCCGTCTTCACGGCGAAGCATCCGAGCTCGCGCAGCAGGGTGCGCAGACACTGACCGGGGCTCGGTTCGGCGTCGACGATGCGGCCGTCCAGCGCGAATTTCATGGCCGCCCACCGGGTTCGGCGCGGAGCTCGGCGGCCACCTCGGCGGCCAGCAGTCCCGTGACGTGCCTGCGCCAATCCGGCGCACCGTGCGGATCGTCGAACCACAGCGCCGGATCCACCTCGTCCAGCGCTTCGGCCACCGCCCGGTCGTCCGGCACGACCTGGAAGTCGAGCACGACCGGACGGGTGGTCGCCGCGGTGAGCGTCAGCACGCACCGGTCGCCGGGCTCGCGTCGACCCATCACCAGCGCGCCGGAGCGTCCGAGCGGCGCGAGCGCGATCTTCCGAAACGCGGTGCGCGCGAGCAGTGTCCGCTCCGGGACGGCGATCGAACGCAGCACCTCGCCCCGGCGCAGCACCGTCAGGCCGGGACCGATCACGAACTCCCGCAGCGGAATCAGGCGATCGCCACCCCCGGCCGCCCACACCAGTGCGACGCCGTCGAGCGCGACGAGCGCGGCGAGCACCGCACCGGCGGGCAGCGCGAGACACACGTTCCCGCCGACCGTCGCGCTGTGCCAGATCTTGTGCGAGGCCACCAGCGCGCGGCAGGCCTGCGCGAACAGCGCGGTCCCCGGCCATTGCGGCCACCGCGCGTCGCCACCGAGCTCGCGCCCGGGCGCGGCATCGGCGAACTGCGCCAGAGTGCAGGTCGCCGCGATCTCCAGCCCCTCGGTGGTGGTCGTGCACGCGGGCCAGCCCAGCTCGGTGATATCGACGAGCCGCACCAGCTGCGGCTGCGGCTCCGAGAACAGGAAGGTGCCCCCGGCCAGCACCCCCGTCGCCCCGCCGAGGGCGGCCAGGTCGGCCCGCCCCCTCGCCACCGTCACCTCCCGGATCGTGTCCAGGTCCACGTCGCTCACCTCGCTTCACAGCGCCCTGCCGCCACAGTAGGGGCCGCTGGTTGCCGCGGTGTTGCGCGACACCCGCCCCTGATTGCGCGTCGGTTACCTCGATCGTCCTCCGCGGCCCCATCGAAGGCACGCGCGGCGGACAAATCGGCCACCGAGCGGCGGCACCTTCTTGACCTGGTCAAAATGCCGCTGCTACCAAGGAGTTGTCCGGAGCGGCGGTGCGACGAAGCCCCCGTCCGGAGGAACATCCACGGCAGCGGGGAGGTGCTCGGTGGACCGAGCCGTCCGACCGGAACAGCGTCCTGGGGACAAGTACGGCATCGCCGAGCGTCGCAGGATCCGTGCCTTTCTGACCGGTCTCGGACTGACCGAACATCAACTGCTGGAGCCGCTGGCCGGTGAGCTGCGCCAGCGTGGATGCAGGCCGCGCCAGGCTTGGCGGCTGGCGAACGAACTGACCCAGAGTTCGGTCGCCGAGCGGTACAACCAGATCACCGACAACCCGCGGGCCACCATGCGGGCCAGCCGGATCTCGGAGTACGAGGCATGGCCGACGGCGGGATCCTCGGCCAGGCCGACCATCCGCGTGCTGAAGATCCTGTCGACCATCTACGGGACCAGCTGGGAGCAGCTGGTCGATCTCGCCGACCTGGAACTCATGCCCGCCGCCGAGCGCCTCGAATTCCAGGAGGCGATCGCCCGGCGCTCCGACGACCGGAGCCGGACCCCGGTGAGCGCAGGTCTGCCACCCGAAGTGCCGCATTTCACCGGCCGCGTCCTACCGAAGAAGGAACTGCACGAACGTGTGCACCGGCACATGAACGGCGACGGACCCGCTGTCCACGTCATCGACGGACTGACCGGAATCGGCAAGTCGGCGCTCGCGAGATACGCGGTGGCGGCCTTCGCCAAGCACTATCCGGACGGCACGATCTGGGCCGACCTACACGGGCACACCGTCGGGCGGGACCCGCGCCCGCCCACCGACGTGCTGGAACAGCTGTTGCTCCAGATCGAGGTGCCGCGCGAGCGCATCGTCGACGATCTGACCGGCCGCGCCGCGCAGTGGCGCACCGCCATGCGCCAGCGCCGCATGCTCATCGTCTTCGACAACGTGCTCGACACCGCGCACGTCCGATCGCTGCTGCCGCAGGCCCCCGGCTGTCTGGTCCTGATCACCAGCCGTGGCAAGCTCACCGGTCTGGCCGAGGCCGCGCCGCTGCACTTGGACGTGATGGATTGGCGCGAAGCCGAGGAATTGCTGGTGAAGCTGGGCAATCTGCCGTCCGGGTACGACCGCGGCGCGGTGCGCCAGATCCTGGAGACCTCGGGACGGCTGCCGCTGGCGATCCGGCTGATCGGCGGCCAGATCGCCCACCACGGCGTCGATCTGCTCGCCGAGAGCGCCGCCGAGTTCGCCACCAGGGCTGAGGAGCTCAGGGGCGCACCGGGCGCGGACGCCTTCGGCGAATCGGTGGCCGCCTACATCCTCGATCGGTTCGCTGCCGAGGACGAGTCCCTTCGCGCCGCCTTCGAGACCTCGTACCAGCGATTGCAGACTCCGGCGCAGCGTCGCGCGGTGCGGATGCTCGGCTGGTTCCCCGGCCCCGAGATCACCGCCGAGTCGCTGGCCACGATGGCGAAGACAACACTCGGCGAAGCCAAGACGCTGATCCGTCAGATGTTCGAAGCGGGCTTTCTCGACCCAGCCGAGGGCGGTCCCGGCGGCTCGCGATACCGGATGCACGATGTGACCCGGCTGCTCGCCCGGTTGTACGCCGAGCGCGACGCCGCGCCGGGTGAGCACGCGATGACCCTCGAACGCCTCATCGCGGCGGGGCTCGCGGTCGCCCGCCGGGCCGGACCACACCGCCCGCACGTCTCGACCAGAAGCGTCAGGCATCCCGCAGTCGAGGCGAACGGCAGCGAGGCAGAGCAGGCGGTGGCTTGGCTACGCAGGGAACGGGAGATGCTGCTCGGGTGCATCGCCGCGACCGGTTCCACTGTCGCCGCAGCCGAACTCGCGATCCTCCTCGGAGCCGATGTGTTCGGTGAGGGACGCTGGTCGGACGCGCACTGGCTCTATCTCCGCGCGCTGGAGACGGCCACCGTCCTTCCGGATCCGGCCATCGAATGCGACGCGCTGAACGGCCTCGGTCACGTGGCGCGAATGGCATGCGCGTATCGCACCGCGCACGAGCACTTCGAGCGAGCCTTGGTGATCGCGCGCGACCTCGGCGACCCGGAGCGCCTGGCAACGACGATCTGGGGCTACGCCGAGGTGATCCGCCGCACGGGGGACTTCGAGAAGGCCATGCAGCACTACACCGATGCCGCCGCCCTCGCGCTGCGCACCGCCAACGACAAGCTGCGCGGCGATGCGCTGCGGGGCCAGGGCCACATCGCGCGGATGACCGGCGATCACGCCGCGGCGCAGCGGCACTATCAGGAGGCATTGCGTATCGCGCGCCGGATCGGTGACCCCACCGGCGAATGCTGGTCGCTGTGGGGCATCGGCAATATCACGCGGAAGTCCGGCGACTTCGATGCCGCGCGTCGCCGTTTCGTCGATGCGTACCGCATCGCCGCAGACATCGACGACTTCCTCTGCCAGGTCGACACGCTGCGCGGGCTCGGCCACGTCGAGCGCCGCTTCGGCGAATATGCTGCCGCGCAAGACTATTACGCGAAGTCGCGCGACCTCGCGCAACGAATCAGAGACCCGCACGGCGAGGCCGACGCCTTGCAAAGCCTCGGAAACGTCTTCGCCGATATGGGCCGCGATGCCGACGCGCGCGAGAATCTCTGTGCCGCTCTGGCGCTGTACGAACATCTGGGCGTACAGCTGACCGATCGAACACGCGCCGATATCGGGAGATTCGACTGCGGTTCGCAGCTCACCGAATAGGACGGACGCAAAGACCGCACGCGTCGTTCTCGAGACCGGCGCCGCATCCCTGCGCCCAATCGTGCGACAAGCAGCAGCGCGGCATCGATACCGAGGAGACCCCCGCATTAGACCGGCGCCGAACGGCGGTCTCACACGCTGGACGGCAGACTCGCGCCGCCGATTGTGATGTTTTCCCCGTATCCCTGCCGTTTCAGCAGGTAACGCGCCCGCGGACGGCGAAGAAATCGGCTCGGGCCGTGGGATCGCGAACGGTGGACCGCGGCTGTCACCCTGATATCACCTCCCGAATGCGGCGAGCGCCGTCCCGGACGAAAGGGGTTCGTGCCATGGCGATTACGGCCTCGGAATGGCTGATGACCAGCGATGTGGCGCAGGAGGTCGCGTTCCGCGTCGACCTGCCGGAGACCGGGCGCGGGCGATGGGTTCTCTCCTACCTGCCGACCCACCGCAGGCTCACCCGCGCGCAAGCGCTCACCGGTCTGGCCCTCGCGGAACAGGTCCTGCTGGACCAGGATTCGGACACGCCGCCGTTCGACACCGAGATCGCCACGCTGCATGCCGCCGAGCTCGGCTTGACCCTGTACGAGGTGATGTGCCTGCTGGCGCTGCGCGCCGGACCGCAAATCCTCGATCGCCCCGGATCGTCGGCCGACCAGGAGACCGCGAACACTGTCGCAGAGGGGACGACAGTGTTCGCGGCCTGACCGCGAAACCCGGTGTCCCCCAGCGATTCACCGCGCCCCGGCCACCAGCACCGCTTGCGCTCGCGCCACGTCGCGGCCGACCGATTCCTCGTCCACCGTGCGCACCTCCCCGTCGCGGACCACCTCGCGGCCGTTCACGAGCAAGGCGGCCAGTGGGGGCGGGGAGCCGAGGATCAGGGCGGTGACGGGGTCGTCGATGCCCGCGTGCGCCGGGGTGTCGAGCCGCCACAGTGCCAGGTCGGCGAGCTTTCCCGGTTCGATGGAGCCGATCTCGGCGGCGCGGCCGAGTACCCTGGCGCCGCCCATGGTGGCCAGCTCGAGTGCGGTGCGCACGGTCATCGCGCGCGGGCCACGGGCGGCGCGGGCGTAGAGCAGGGCGTTGCGGGGTTCCTCGATCATCGAGCCTGCCTCGTTGCTTGCGGCGCCGTCGACGCCGAGCCCGACCGTCGCGCCCGCGACGAGCAGGTCGGGGATCCGGGCGATACCGGCGCCGAGGCGTCCGTTGGAGGTCGGGCAGTGCGCGATGCCGGCGCCCGCCTCCGCGATGGTGGCGATCGCGGCGTCGTCGAGGTGGACGGCGTGGGCGTACCAGACGTCAGGGCCGATCCAGCCCAGCCGCTCCAGATACCGCGCGGGCGTGCAGCCATAGGTGGCGAGGCAGTAGTCCTGCTCGTCGAGGGTTTCGGCGAGATGGGTGTGCAGCCGCACGCCCTCGGCCCTGGCCAGGGCGGCGGACTCGCGCAACAGGTCCGCCGTCACCGAGAACGGGGAGCAGGGCGCCAGCGCGATGCGGACCATGGCGTCGAAGGACGGGTCGTGCCAGCGGGCGATCGCGTCGGCGCTCGCGGCGAGGACGGCGTCCAGCGACTCCACCACGGAGTCGGGCGGCAGACCGCCCGCGCTCACGCCGAGGTCCATCGCGCCGCGGCAGGGATGGAAGCGCAAGCCGACCGTCGCGGCCGCGGCGATCTCCGCGGCGAGCAGATCGCCGCCGCCGCGCGGGAACACGTAGTGGTGGTCGGCGGTCGTGCTGCAACCCGTGCGCGCGAGGGCGGCGAGCGCGCCGGTGGCGGCGATCCGCACCGACTCCTCGTCGATGCCCGCCCAGATCGGGTACAGCGTGGTCAGCCAGTCGAACAGGCTCGCGTCGGCGGCGAGACCCCTGGTGATCCACTGATAGAGGTGGTGGTGGGTGTTGACCAGCCCCGGGGTGAGCAGGCAGCCGCGCCCGTCGATGCGCGGCACGTCCAGGTCGGGCGCCTCACCCGGCCCCACCGCGCCGATTCGATTACCGTGCAGCACGACGTGGCCGCGGGGATACTCGGTGCCCGCCGCGTCGACGGTGACCACCGCGCAGCCGTCGATCACCAGCGTCGGTGCCTGGCTCACTGCTCCCACGCCTGCCCCGCGTCCGGCGCGTCCGCGCGCGCCACCGTGGCCTCGATGAGGCCGTACGGCCGGTCGGCCGCGTAGTACACCTCGCCGCGGTTCTCGATGCCGAATCTGCCGAGGTCGTAGTCGAAGTGGTGCTTGTTGGGCGCTGCCAGTCGGATCTCGGCGAGTACCGGGAACGACTCGAGCGCGGCCTTGCCCATCTCGAACAGCGTCTGCTGCAAGGCTTTCGAATGCTGGGTCGCGAAGACCGCCACCAGCCGGGCGCGGATGCCCGCGTAGATCGCGTCCCAGTCGACCCCTTCGGTGTCGGCGAAGCGCCACCGCGCGACCAGCGAGGTGGCCAGCATCCGGTCGCGGGTCGGCTCGAGCACGGTGAACTCGTCGGTGAGGAAGTCGGCGAACTCCGAACCGGTCGACTTCAGGATGACCAGGTCGCGCACGCCGCCGAGCACCCAGGCGCGCTGGGCGTCTCCCTTGCCCGCGACCGTCACCCGCGCCGTGCGCACCTCGGGCCCCTGCCGCGTCCAGGTGAAGTCGTGCTCCGCGCCGTCCACCGAAACCCGTTGCCAGGCATACTCCTCCACCTCGACGCCCGCGCTGGTGACCGGCTCGATGTCGTCGACGAAATGCCGAGCCAGCGCCAGCGCGTAGTCCTCCACGGGCTGCAAGCCGGGCTTCTTCGCGTAGGCGTACGCGGTCTGCTTCTGGCTGTCGGTGGGCAGCACCTTGGACTGGTCGCCCGCGGTGTAGGCGTCGGCGAAATCCCCGCGCAGCACCGTGGAGACGTTCACGTCGCGGATCTCGTGGCGCGGGCCGTCGCGGTAGATCCGGACGATCCGGTTCTCCGCCTTGCCGTATCGGTTGTCGGACAGCACGATCGGGCCGGACAGGGTCATGCTCAGCTCCCTCGGTAGGTGGAGAAGGCGTACGGCGACAGCAGCAGCGGGACGTGGTAGTGGCGCTCGCGGCCGACCACGAACGCGATGGAGACCTCCGGATAGAACGTCTCGATGTGCTGCCGCCCGAAGTAGGTGCTCGTGTCGAAGACGATCCGGTAGACGCCGGGCGTGAGGTCGGCTCCCAGGCCGTCGATCCGGCCGTCGGCATCGGTCGCGCCCGCACCGACGACCGCGTCACCCGCGAACAGGGTGACCGCCATTTCCGCGGCGGGCGCGCCGCGCACGGCGTCGAGGACGTGTGTGCTGAGTGTGCTCATGCCTCCGCCTCGCTGACGCTCGGCTCCGGCATGCGCACCGCGCGCAGGCACACGATTCGCTCACTGCGTTCGCTCATGCCGACTCTCCGAGCAACCGCCGCAAGCGGATTCGATTGATCTTCGCCAATTCGGTTCGCATCACAGCCCTTTCGGTCGACGGATCGTTGTGCAGCCGGGTGTTGAGCAGGTCGAGTAGTTCCGCGCCGGATCTGCCGGTCGCGCAGACCAGATAGCGGTGGCCGAACCGCTGCTCGTAGGCGCGGTTGCCCTCGGCGAGCGCGGCGCGCACCGCGTCGGTCGACGCTGCCACCCCGGACTGTTCCCGGGCCGAGGCCGCGCTGTCGGTCCGGTCGCCGATGCGCGGATGCCCGGCCAGTGCGCGGTCGATCTCGTCCTCGGGGAGTGCGGCGAGCACGGTGTCGGCGGTCTCGTACAGATCGTCGGCGCTGCGGTACGGCCGTCCGGCGAGCACCCCGCGCGCCAAGGCGGGCGACGCGCAACAGGCGAGCAACGCGGCGGTGGCCGCCGCGTCCGACAATGCGTTGAATCCGGTGATGCCGGCCGCCTCGTCCGTCATCGAACCAGCATCGAATACGGCGCGGCTGCGCGCCACCAGAAGGGCGGAGATCACCCTCGGCGTGTCGGACGACGCGCCCGCCGCCGGACAACCACCGTCCGCACCCAACGTGGGAAGCGCACCCCTCGCGGTTCATCGCAAACCACGCTTATCCGGCACTTTCAGGTAACCCCCCGGCAACGCGAGCGGTCTAGCGTGGGACACGTGGCTGCATCGCATCGCGCCGGGAACGCTCCGGCCGCCCGCACGGGTTGTGCGGGCATAGTGCTCGCCGCCGGCGCGGGCACCCGCTACGGCCGCCCCAAGGCGCTCGCCGAGGGCGGCGCTTGGCTGCGCGCCGCGGTGGACGCCCTGCGTGGCGGCGGCTGCGCGCCGGTCATCGTGGTGCTCGGCGCCACCGGACCGGCGCCGGAGACGGTCGGGCTGCCCGCGGGCGCGGTGCCCGTCTGGGCGGCCGACTGGGCGACCGGCATCGGCGCCTCGCTCCGGGCCGGGCTGCGCGCGGCCGCGCGGACCCCGGCGCGGGCCGTCGCGATCATGCCGGTGGACACCCCCGACGTCGGCG
Organism: Nocardia sp. bgisy118; assembly: GCF_057708605.1. NCBI lineage: Bacteria > Bacillati > Actinomycetota > Actinomycetes > Mycobacteriales > Nocardiaceae > Nocardia > Nocardia sp. bgisy118. The sequence continues at coordinate 62,568 of NZ_JBYISM010000010.1, forward strand.
CCGCGGTCGTCGCACGGGTACTCGCCGCGGAGCAGAAGGCGCCGAGCGGGCTGGCCCGCGCTGTGTTCCATAACACACCCGGCCACCCCGTTGTGATCGACCACAAGCACTGGACCTCGGTGAGCGCCGAGGCGACAGGAGATTCGGGAGCGCGTACCTATTTGTCCAGTAGGGACGATATGGTGTGCGTCACGTGCGACGATTTGGCTACGGGAAGGGATCATGACTTCCCGGCCTCGACCGCACGCTGATCGGAGCGGAAACTGATGCGCGACATCGTCGACGACCTCATGCGGATATGGCACTCGGGCCGGATGGGTGGCCTGGCCACCGTCGTGCGGACGGTGGGTTCGGGGCGGCTGCCGGTGGGCACCGCGATGCTGGTCGACACCAACGGCGCCGTCTACGGCGCCGGGATGGGCGGCTCGGTGGAGACCGCGATGCACGAGGCGGCGGTGACCGCGGCGCGCACCGGGCGGCGGGCCATGCACCGCCTACCCGTGCCGCCCGGTGAGCCAGGAATGGACGCGGGCGGCATGATCGACGTCTTCGCCGAACCCTTCTCCCGCCATGATTTCCCCGAATTTCCCACTGTCGCATCCGAAATCGCCGCGCATCGGCGGGTTACCGTGTTCACCGTGGTATGGAACTCGGACCCCGATGTGATCGGCCAGCACCTGATCACCGGTCAGCCGCACAACACCGAACTGGTCGCGCTGCCCGAATCGGATGTATTCATCTCGTCCTTCGCCCCGCCGCCGCGACTGATCATCTTCGGCGCCAACTCCTACGCCGCGGCGCTGACCGTGCAGGCCGGGCTGCTCGGCTACCGCGTCACCATCTGCGATTCGCGCCAGGAGTTCGCCACACCCGAGGCCTTCCCCGGCGCCGAAGTGGTGGTGGACTGGCCGCACCGCTACCTGAACACCCTCTCCGCCGCGGGCGAAATCGATTCCACCACAGGCATTGTGGTACTCGCGCACGACCCGAAGTTCGAAATCCCTTTGCTCACGGTCGCTTTGCGCTTACCGGAGCTCGGCTACCTCGGCGCGACCGGTTCGTACTCGGCGCACACACGGCGCCTGGACGACCTGCGGGCGGGCGGTTTCGACGAAGCGACGCTCTCGCGCATGCACTCACCCGCGGGCTTGGACGTCGGCGCGCACACGGCGGCCGAAACCGCCGTGGCCATCACCGCCGAACTGCTGGCCGCCCGGTCGGGGCGGTCAGGGCGTCAGCAGTCCGAGAGCGCCGAGGTGATCCACGCGGAACAGGCGTTCAGCGCGCGGGCCACCGTCGGGTTGTGATCGCGGCGAGCGCTCAGCCCTTCAGGCCGGGGTTCTCCGCGTAGACCTCTTTCAGCACCGAGAGGTCGAACAATTGGTCGGCCTTGATGTCGATCTGCGCGGTGCGCAGCGCGGCGATGTTCTGTTCGATCAGCGCGTCGGTCATCGTGAGCAGACCGTTGACCTTGGTGTCGGCGGAGACGACGAGGTCGTTCTGCGCGATGGCTTCCTTGGTCTGTTCGGCCAGATCCAGCTTCTGGTCCTTGCCGTAGATCTCGACGGCGAGCCGCGCCGATTCGGCGGGTGCGGCGACCGCGTCCTTCCAGCCCCTGATCTCCGCCGCGAGGAACGCCTTGAGCTTCTCGCGTTCGTTGTCGATGGTGGACTGCGTCACCGTCAGCGTTTCCGCGACCAGCGGTAGATCGAAGTCCGCGAACAAGAAGTGCGTGTTCTGGAAACCCTTGGCGGCCAGCGTGATCGGTTCGTTCGTCACGTAGCTGACCCAGCCGTCCACCTCGCCGTTGGCCAGCGGCATCGGGTCGAATTGCGCGGGCACGATGGTCACGTCGCTCGGCTTCATGCCGTTGGCGGTCAGCAGCGCGTTGAAGATCAGCTGATTGGTGTCCTGCACCCCGATCTTTCGGCCCTTCATGTCCTGCGGCGAGTTGATGGGCTTGGCCGCGGAGCTGACGATCGCGAACGGGTTCTTCTGGTAGGTGGTCGCGACGATCTTGGCGGGCAGCCCCTCGAGGATCGCGGGCGCGGTGGTCTGCGGCGCGGAGAGCCCGAGCCACACCTTTCCGGTGTCGAGTCCGGCCTCCACCGAGGTGCTCGCCGCGCCGCCCGCCACCAGATTCACCGAGCCGAACCCGGCCTCCCGGAAATAGCCGCGGGAATCGGCGAAATACTCGCCAGCGAATTCGATGTTCTTGATCCAGGACAACTGGATCGCGACGGTGCCATAGCGGGAGCCGTCCGGGGTCGAACCGCCCGAGGAGCTGCCCGCATCGTCGCCGCAGGCGGCCAATGCGCCGGCGCCGCCGAGCGCGGCGCCCGTGAGCGCCGAATAACGGAGAAAGGACCGACGGTTCAGGTTCGCCCCGAACGAAGAGCGTTGCGCGGGTGTCATGGGCCGAATTTAGGTGTAATCGGTTTCGATTTCTTTACTTTCAGGTTCCCAATACCGAATCGCGACGATCACTCGCGGCCCGCGTCGGGACCGAACCGGGCGAGCACCAGGTTCTCGACGACGCCGACGATCGCGTACAGCAGCACCGACACCAGCGTGACGATCACGATGGACGCCCACAGCTCGTTGTAGCGGAACGTCGGGATCGCGCGAATCAGGCTGGCGCCCAGCCCCGTTCCACTGCCGAGCCATTCGCCGATCAGCGCGCCGATGAGCGCGCCGGGCACCGAGATCCGCGCCGCCGCGAACACCGCGGGCAGCGCCGCGGGCACGGCGACCATCCGCAGCGCCGTCCAGCGCGAACCGCCGTACGCCGCAATCAATTCCATGGCCTGCCGCGGTGCGCTGCGCAGTCCGGTCATGATCATCACCAGGGCCGGGAACAGCACCACGATCGCGGCCATCACGGCCACCCCGCCCAGCCCGCGGCCGAACACCAGCACGATGATCGGCGTGAGCGCCACCAGCGGCACCGAACGCAGCAGCATGGCGACCGGCATGAAGGTGTGCTCCACGGTGCGAAACGACACGAACAGGGCGGCCAGCGCCATGGCCGCCGCCATGCCTACCCCGAAGCCGAGCGTCGCGTCGCGCAGCGTGACCTGAAGATTGTCGAGGATGGCCGCGCGCGCTTGCGGCGCTCCGGGCGAGGTGACCAGATAGCGCCACACGTCGCCGGGACTCTTGCCCACCCGGGGACCCACCTGCGGGAAGGCCCACAGGAAGACCCACCAGATCACCAACATGAGCAGCAGCGAGGTGATCAGCGGAAACAGGAAAGCGCCGACGCGGCGCAGCACGATCATCGCGACGCCTCCGCGGTCCACGGCGTGACCAATCTGGCCACCAGCGCCACGATCGCGTAGCCGAGGCCGGCGAGCGCCGCCGCGGCGATCGCCATGCCCCAGGTGCGCGGCACGTTGTACGCGGTCTGCGCGGCGGTCAGCGCGACGCCGATCCCGCTGTCCACACCGCCCAGATACTCCCCGATGATCGCGCCGAGCACGGCCGAGGGCGCGGCGATCTTCAACGCCGCGAACGTATTCGGCAGCGCGGCGATCAACCGGACCTGGTACAGCTGTTGCCAGCGACCGCCGCCGTAGGCGCGCACCAGATCGAGGCTCGCCGGATCGGCCGAGCGCAGACCCGCGACGGTGCCGACCATGGTGGTGAAGAAGCAGTACATCGCGGCGAGGAACACCGTCGGCGTACGTCCGCCGAAGACCACCAGGATGATCGGGCCCAGCGCGAGCAACGGGGTGCAGTACGACAGGATCGCCAGCTGGGTGGCCAGCGATTCGATGGGCGGAATCAGCATCACCAGCACGGCGAGGCCGATGGCGAGGGCGTTGCCCCAGAGGAAACCCTTCAGCGCGCCGATCGCGGTGATCTCGAAGTTCGGGCCGTAGAGCTGCCAGCCGTCGGTGTACATGGTGTGCAGCACCCGCCACGGGCTCGGGATGGTGCCGCCCGCGAGATCGAGCGCCGCCGCGAGCCACCACACTCCGAGCAGTCCGAGGACGCCGAGCAGTCCGCCGAGCCGCTTCACGGCGCATCACCCTCGTCCGGCGCGCGATCGCCGCCGCGTTCGAAGGCGACACCGCCCGTGCCGGTCTTGCCGAACAGCAACTCGGAGAGATAGTCGTGCAGCTTGTGGAACTCGGGGGTGCGCATCATCTCCGGCAGCCGTGGCCGCGGCAGATCGATCTCGACGAGCTCGAGCACCCGGCCCGGTCGCGGGCTCATCACCGCGACGACGTCGGAGAGGAAGACCGCCTCGGCGATGCCGTGGGTGACCATCAGCGTGGTCGCGGGCTTCTCGGTCCAGATGCGCAGCAGTTCCAGGTTCAGCTTCTGCCTCGTCATGTCGTCCAGCGCGCCGAACGGCTCGTCGAGCAGCAGCACGGTCGGCTGCACCACCAGCGCACGTGCGATGGAGACGCGCTGGCGCATGCCACCGGAGAGCTGCGCCGGTTTGGCCTTCTCGAACCCCTGCAACCCGACCAGCTCGATCAGGTCGGCGATCTGGCCCGGCTCCGGTTTCACCCCGGCCACCTGCAACGGCAGCTTGATATTCGACTCCACCGAGCGCCATGGCAGCAGCGCCGAATCCTGGAACGCGATGCCGAACTGGTGGCTGCCGCGCAATTGCGCGGGCGTCTTACCGTCGATCAGCGCGGTGCCCGAGGTCGGTTGCTCCAGCCCGGCCAGTATCCGCAGCACGGTGGACTTGCCGCAGCCGGACGGACCGAGCAGCGAGAGGAACGCGCCCTGTTCGGTATGCAGATCCACCGAATCCAGCGCGTGCACCGTGCGGCGCCCGGCGCGGAAGGCCTTGGTCAGCCCGCTGATCTGGATACCGGTTCCCCCGGCGGCGCGCTCCGAACTCATGGGGTCACGATAGAAGGGCTCGGTTGCACCGACATTGCGATTCGCGCGCCCAGATTGCGCAATCGTTACGCGCCGTGGACTTTTCGCTGGACACCGCCGCGGGAGGTCCACGCCGCGCATCCTGCGCCGTTTCCGCCGCGACGTCCGCGGATATTTGGCATCACGCCGAGCGGAACCCGCCGTCCATGGATGAGATCGCAGATCCTTGGGGTTGCACACCAGGTGGACCCGCTCAGCACCCTGCTCGACGCCGAACTGCACATCGCGGGCTCGGCGATCCTCTGGCGCGAGATCATCGGCAACGGGTTCGGCCTGGCCGCCGCGGTGGGCGGCATGCGGCGGCGCGTGTGGGCGTGGCCGGTGGGCATCGCGGGCAACGCGCTGCTGTTCACCGTGTTCGTCGGCGGCATCTTCAACACACCGCAGCAGCTGAACATGGCCGGGCAGGCCGGGCGGCAGCTGATGTTCGTCGCGGTCAGCGTGTTCGGCTGGTGGCAGTGGCACCGGCACGCGCGCGTCGACACCGGATTGGAGCACCGCGGCGTGGATCCGCGCTTGGCCACCACCCGCGAACGCCTGCTGCTGGTCGTCGCCATGCTCGTCGGCACGGCGGCCTTCGCGCAGTTGTTCGCCTGGATCGGTTCCTACGGCCCGTGGGCGGAGGCCTGGATCTTCACCGGTTCGGTGCTCGCCACCTACGGCATGGCCCGCGGCCTCGCCGAATTCTGGCTGATCTGGATCGCGGTCGACATCGTCGGCGTCCCGCTCCTGCTGAAGGCGGGCTACTACCCGTCGGCCACGCTGTACCTGATCTACGCGGGCTTCGTCGCCTGGGGTTTCGCCGTCTGGGTCCGCACCATGCGCACCGAATCGGCGACCACCGACACCCCACGGATCGTGGCGGTACCGGGCCCCGGCGCGACCGACTGATCACGCGGGCGCGGAGTCGGCCGCGCTCCCGAGCGGGAACTACACCAGATCCACCCGGACCCCCGCCGCGCGGATGGCCGCGACAGCGGCGGGGTCGGCCTTGGTGTCGGTGACGAGGACGTGCACCTGGTCGATGCCGCAGATGCGGGCCAGGGCCGAGCGTTCGAGTTTGTCGGACGTGGCGACCACCATGACGTAGCCGGAGCGACGCACCATCTCCGTGGTGACCCCGGCCTCGTCGATGTGCCTGCACTGCGCTCCGCCCTCGGCGGAGATCGCGTTCACGCCCAGAATCACGGTGTCCAAACGCAATTCGGCGAGCGCGCGCTCGGCGAGCGGCCCGTGCAGTTCGTAGGATTCCCGGCGCGCCACGCCGCCGAGGCAGATGGTGCGCAGGTGCGGGCGCAGCACCATCTCGCCCGCGATGTTGAGCGCGTTGGTGACGATGGTCAGCTGGTCGTCGCCGGAACTGGCCAGATCGGTGCGGCCTGCCAGCGCCCTCGCCACCGCGGTGGTGGTGGTGCCGCCGTTCATGCCGACCACCGCGGCGGGGTCGACCAGCGCCGCGGCGTGCTCCGCGATGCGCTGTTTGGCCTCGCCGCCGGTCTGCCGGTAGCGGGCGGGCAGGTCGTAGGCGACCGTGGTGGCCACGACCCCGCCGTGCGTCCGAGTGGCCAGCTGCTGTTCGGCGAGCGCGGTGAAATCGCGGCGCACCGTCGCAGGCGACACCTGTAGCCGCTCGGCGGCCTCCTCCACCGAGAGCCGCCCCGATTCGGCGAGCAGCTCGAGCAGTCGGTTCCACCGCTGCGGACGATCCGTCGGTCCGGTCATCTCACACCACCCCGCCCCGGACGACGTGCTGTTTCTCCATGCACGCAAACAATCTGACCACAGCCACGCTGCCAAACCGTAGAGATTCCCCGCGCCTGTTGCCAAAGCGGGGCGCGCGCGGACCAGGCCCTGTGTCGAAGTCCGGCCGGATGCATCCGTGGCTCAGATCGTCGCCTGGCAAGGCGGAGGAGGAGCCGATACCGGGGTTGTATCGGTGACGACGACAACGCGGCCAGGCGGCGATCTGGGCCGCGGAGGCGCCGGATCGGACTTCGACGCAGGGCCTACCCCGCGGCGAGCCCGGAATTGACCACGTAGGCGATCTCCTCGCAGATGTCGTCCAGCGAGATTCGCACGTCGGGCTGGGTGCTCTGCACCAGTTCCTGCGCCAACGAGTTCACCGCACCGAGCACCGCGAGGGCGAACAGATCGAAGCGGCGGGGCTTGGTCTCGCCGCGTTCGACGGCGCGCTCGGCCTCGCCGATCAGCAGCGCCGAGAGCAGCCCGCGCTGTTTTCTGCGCCATTCCTCGACCGCCGGGCTGACTCCCACCACCTCGACGTAGCAGACTCGCGCGGACCGCTGGTCGGCGCAGGTCACCTCGAGGTAGGCGCGGAACCCCGCGGCCACCCTGTTCGCCAACGGCTCGTTTTCGGTGTGCGCCAACATTTCCGAAGCCCGCGCCACGGCCCGCGTGGTGATCCGGTCCACCAGGGCGATCAGCAACGCCTCCCGGCTGCCCACGTCCTCGTAGAAGCTGCGGGTGGAGACGTTCGCGACGGTGCACAGGCGCTCGATGGACGTGGTCGCGTACCCCTGGGTGCCGAACAGTTCCAGTGCGGCGTCGATGAGCCGGGTCCGCCGCTGCGCCACGCGCTGTTCCTTGGACAGTCCCGCGTAATTGCGCCCGTCCGTGGATCCGCCGTCGTGCCGTGCCACGGGCTCGATGCTACCCGTCTTCGGTGCGCTATCCCGGCCGCCGGAGGCAGCGGAGACGGGCTCGCGCAGATCATCCGACGATCTCTTCGGCGCATGCGATCCACCGGATGATGAACGCTTGTAGCATTGGGTAGCAACAGATTTCGACATTTCTCGCTCGTTCGGAGCGGGCGGGATCGCTGATCGCAGGGTCGAGCGCGGCGGCTCGTCGGAACGCCGCGCATCGGGCTGTGCAGGCAGCGCGATCAGTGGGCGGCGAAGAACTTCCAGATGGTCTCCGACGCGTCGAACTGGTGGCTGACGGGGCCGACCAGAGCCTCGGGCAGACGCCCCTCGCTCCCTGGCCAGGTGTGCCCGCCGTTGACGATCGTGTAGAGAACGACCTCGGCATTTCCCGGGCACCGCGACGTGTCGATCGTGACGGACGTGCCGTCGTCGGTGCGCGCGGGCAGCTGGCTGCTGACCGGCGGCGGGCAGTTGTTCTTCGCCCGCCACAGCTGCTGAGTGGCCGCCACCGAGAGGACGGGCTGGGTACCCGCGCCGCCGCGATTACCCGACGTGACCCGCACGACCCCGCCTTCGTACGGCACGATCCCGTCCGCTGTCCCGTGCATCTGGAGCACCGGAAGTGGTTGGGCCAGGGTGCAATCGGGCTCGTTCGCGACGGCGAGCGAACCGGCCACCGGCGCGATCGCGGCGAGCTCGGCGCTCAGGCGGCAACCCAGATACTGGGTGAGCATGCCGCCGTTGGACATCCCGGTGGCGTAGACCCGGGCCGGGTCGACGTCGTAGGCGGCGATCAGGTGGTCGATCAGCGCCGCCACGAAGCCGACGTCATCGACACCGGCCGCGCCCGCCCGGGTGTCGGCGCCCCTGCCGTCGTTCCACGACCTGTCGACGCCATCGGGATAGACCGCGAGGAAGCCGTTGGCGTCGGCCACCCGGTTGAAACCGCTCGTCTCCGCCATCTGCGCGGCGCTGCCTCCTCCGCCGTGGAAGACCAGGACCGCCGCGGGACGCCCCTGAGCGGGCGCCGCGGGGCGATGCACGAGGTAGTGGCGTTGGACGCCCGCGTGGTCGAGGGTGAGGTAGGGATCGTCGGGACTCTTCGCGACCGAACGCCCACAGGCGGCGGTCAGGACCAAGGCCGCGCAGACGGCGGCGCAGGCCAACGTTTTCAGCACGGTGTCGATGGTAGGAGCCCGGCACGCGCATCGCCTCACTTCACGCTGCCCGCGGTCAATCCCGAGACCAAGCGCTTCTCGATGAGGGCGAACAGGACGACCACCGGAACGATGCCCACTGTGGAGATCGCGAACACGTACTGCCACGCGGTGTCGTACTGGCCGACGAACTTGGTCAACGCCACCGACAGCGGCTGATTCTCCGGCGTGGTGAGCACGACCAGGCTCGCCGCGAATTCGTTCCAGCAGGCGACGATCGTGAAGATGGTCGCGGTGACGATGCCCGGCCATACCAGCGGCAGACTGACTTTGGTCAGGATCTGCCAGCGGTTCAGCCCGTCCAACTGGGCCGCTTCCTCGATCTCCACCGGGATGGCGGCGAAGAAGCTGTGCAGGATCCACACCGCGAAGGACAGATTGAACGCGGCGTTCACCAGGATCATGGCCAGCCAGGTGTCGTTGACGCCGAGCGCGAAGAACTGCCGGATCAGCCCGGTCACCAGCACCGTCGGCTGCAACATCTGCGTGATCAGCACCAAGCCGAGGAACGCGGCGCGTCCCGGAAAGCGATGCCGCGCCGTGTGATACGCCGCGGGCACCGCGACGACCAGCACGAGAAGCGTGGCGCTGACCGCGATGACGACGGTGCTGACCATGTTGAACGGCAGTGGTGTCTCCGGGGTGTCCCACATCGTCGCGTAGTTGTCCGGATGCCAGGACTGCGGCAGGTAAGTCGGTGGGATGCGCAGGATCTCGGCCTTGCTCTTCAACGAGCCGAGCACCATCACGACGAACGGCGTCAGGAAGATCGCCGCGATCACGACGCCGATCGCCGTCAGGTCCCAGCGACGACGCTTCGCTCGCGCGGGCGCGTCGCTCGATGCGGCGGTGGGCTTTTCGGCAGCGCCCACCCGGATGTCGATCCCGGCGGTCATGCGTCGACCTGCCGTGTCGGTCGCACCAGTCGCACGTAGATCGCGATGATCACCACGATCAGCGCGAAGTTCAGCACGCTCATCGCGGCGGCGGTGTCGACCTGCTGGTTCTGCCGGATCAGCTTGAACGTCAGCGTCGTCGTGGTGTCGGCCGAGAAGCCCGCGATGCTGCCGGTGATCACCTGGAGGATCGGCAGCGAATTGAACACGTTGATGATGTTGATGACCGTGGCGACGGCGATGGCCGGACGCAGCTGCGGCAACGTGAGATAGCGGTACCGCTGCCACGGTCCCGCCCCGTCGACTCGTCCCGCTTCCTCGATCTCGGCCGGAATCGATTGCAGCCCTGCCAGAATCGTGTAGGTGGTGAACGGGGTCGAGACGAACACCGCGACCCCGATCGCCACCAGGAACGCGGGCGTCGGCTGCTTGGTGAATCCGTAACCCCGGTCGAGCAGGCCGATGTCGACGAGGAAGCGGTTGGCGATGCCGACATCGGGATCGAGCATGTAGTAGAAGATCGTCGTCGTCATCACCACCGAGGCCGCCCACGGCACCAGGATCGCCAACCGCACGGCGGTGCGGCCGGGAAAGTCCTTGTTCAGGAACTGGGCCAGCGCCGCGGAGAGCACCAGGGTGATCAGCACGACACCGACCACCCAGACCACGGTGTGCGCGATCACCGTGCCGAGTTCGCCGATGTCGAACAGGGCACGGTAGTTCGCCAGTCCGGCGGACCCGCGATCCTGACCGTAGGCGCTGAGGTCCCTGGTGCTGGTCCACAGCATGTAGCCGACGGGGAACGCGACGATCGCCGCGATCAGCAGCAAGGCGGGCCCGAGCCACGGGACCGCCGCGAGCATCGCTCTGCGCCGCACGCTATTTCGCGGCTTCCTGAATGCGGGCGAGCACCTGCGCCGGGTCGGCGCCCTGCGCGATGGTGCCCATCTGCTGCCGGATAGCGCCCTGCGCCGCCGCCCATTTCGGGTTGTTGCTCGGGTAGAACTTGGCCACCGGCAGCGTCGCCGCGAAGGCCTTGGTGACCGGATCCTGCGCGAGTTCGGCTGCGCCGCTCTGGGTGATCGGGATGAAGCCCTCGTGCTTCACGAAATTCGCGTACACGCTCGCGGCGTAGAAGTGGTCGAGGAACTTCTTGATCGTCTCGGTCTTCCTGCCGTCCTTTTCGAAAGCCATGAGATGGTCGGCGACACCCAGGGTCACCGGTTCGCCGGACTTGGTCGGTGAGGACGCGGTGGCGTACTTCAGCGCAGGATTCTTGGCGGCGATCTGGCCGATGGTGGGCGGCAGGCCCTCGATCATGCCGACCTTGCCCTGGATGAACGCGTTGATCACGTCCTTGCGGTCGGTCGCGCCCGGATTCGGCTGTGTCGCACTGGCATCGATGAGCGAACGCATGGCGCGCACACCCTCCAGGTTGGCGGGGGTGTCGACGGTGATCTCAGCGCCCTGCGACCAGTCGCCGCCCGCGCCGAAGGTCCAGATCGAGGTCTCGCCCTGCGCCTCCTCGCTGCCGAGCGGCAGACCGTAGCCGGAGACGCCGTCGCCGAGCGCCTGGATCTTCGCCGCGGTCTCGGTGAGCTCGGCCCAGGTCTTGGGCGGTGCGGTCACCCCGGCCCGCGCGAACAGCTCGGTGTTGTAGAAAAGCGTGCGCGTGGAGGCGAACAGCGGCAGCGCGTACTGGGTTCCGTCGAGCGAGGCGTTCTTCGCGAAACCGGGCTGGATGTCGGCGAGCACCTGCGGGGAGACGATTTCGGCTGCCGGATAGAGCATTCCGTCGCCCGCGAAACTGGCGTACGCGTCGATGTTCAGTACGTCGGGGGTGGTGGACTTCGACTGGAGCTTGGTCCGCACCACGTCGTTGATCGAGTTCCAGGACTCCAGCTGGAGATTCACCTTCAGGCCGGGGTTCTGCCGCTCGAAATCGGCGATGATCCCGTCCCACAGCGCTTTGGTTCCGGTGGCGCCGTCGCTGTAGACCGGGGCGAGGAAGTTGATCGTGGTGTCGGAGTCGGCGGAATCGTCGGAGCCGAAGCCGCACGAGGCGACCGCGAGGGCGGCGGCCAGCGCGGCGCCCGTGAGCAGGCGGCGGAGTGGTCGTTTCACGAAGTGAACCTTTCAAATCTGCACCTCCGGCGCCTACCGACCGCCGATGATGAAGCGAAACGTGTCGATTGGTCGAATCTAGCGTGACTGATGATCGAATGTGACTGTTTTGCGCGTTACGTTGACATGAACGATCATCCGACCGATGCTGTTCCCGTGCCGATCTCCGCGAACTCAGACCCCGCCACCCACCTGGCCACCGAGGTCGCCACCCAGCCCGACGACTGGGCGCGCGCCGCGAACACCGCCACCGAACACCGCGCCGCGCTACCCCGACCGGGCGAGCGGGTGGCCGTGATCGGCTGCGGTACTTCGCTGTTCATGTCGCGCGCGATCGCCGCGCTGCGCGAGGACGCGGGCCAGGGCCTCACCGACGCCTGGCCTGCCAGCCAAGTGCGCGGCGGCCGCGACTACGACCGCTACCTCGTCATCTGCCGCTCGGGCACCACCACCGAGGTGATCTCGGCGATGCGCGAGATCCCGGCGCACATCCCGCGCACGGTGATCTGCAGCAGCCCGGGCACCCCGGTGCTGGAGTTGGGCGATCCGATCCTCATCGAGGAGGTCGACGAACACTCGGTGGTGCAGACCCGCTTCGCCACCACCACGCTGGCGATCCTGCGCTGGCACCTCGGCGAGGACCTTGGCCGGGCCGTCGAGCAGGCGCGCGCCGTGCTCGCCGAGGATCCCGCGCGGTCGCTGGCCGCCGTGCGCGCCGCCGAGCAGATCACCTTCGTCGGCATGGGATTCGCTGGCGCGCTGGCCGAGGAGGCCGGGCTCAAGCTGCGCGAGTCCTGCCAGTCCTGGGCCGAGTCCTACCTCGCGACGGAGTACCGGCACGGTCCGATCAGCATCGCCGCTCCCGGCCGCGCGGTCTGGGCGCTCGGCCCGCTGGTCCCGGACTTCGCCGCCGATGTCGCCGCCACCGGAGCCCATCTGGAACACCGTGATATCGATCCGATGGCGGAACTGGTCCGGGTGCACCGGCTCTGCGTCCTCCGCGCCGCCGACCTCGGCCTGGATCCCGACCATCCCCGCAGCTTGAATCGGTCAGTCGTCCTGGACCAATGACCGGTATACCGCCGTGTTCGCGCCCCCGCCCCGGTTCCCGGAGTCGCCGACGACAAGATTGCTGACGGTAACTACGCTCCCGAAGATGAACACGCACCGCGTCGGCAGCAGCGCACTCGCGCCGGCTTCGAGCGCGGACTCGTCCCTCGCCTCGGATGCGCTCACCCTGGGCTTGGACGTCGGCGGCACCACCATCAAGGGCGAGATCGCCGACGCCTCCGGCACGGTCCTCGCGGCGGACGCGGTGCCGACCCCGCGCGGCGCGGCGGCGTTCGAGGCGATGGAGGCCCTGGGCGACAGCCTGCTCGACAAGGTGCCCGCGAACCGCCGCGGCAAGCTCGGCCGGGCGGCCGTCCTGCTGCCCGGCATCGTCGACACGGCGCGATCGATCGCCGTCTTCAGCGGGAACGTCGGCTGGCGCGATGTGCACGTCGGCGATCGGTTCACCCGGCGCTGGGGCGTCCCGGTGCTGATCGAACACGATGTGGCCGTGGCGGGCTGGGCCGAATGGCGTTTCGGCGCGGGCCGCGATCACGACGACGTGCTGGTGATCATCCTCGGCACCGGCGTCAGCGGCACGCTCGCCGTCGGCGGGCGCTTGGTGCGCAGCGGGTTCGGCCAAGCGGGCGAATACGGACACATCCCGGTCCGCCGCATCGACGGGTTGACCTGCCCCTGTGGGAATGTCGGCTGCGTGGAGACGCTCGCCTCCGGAGCGGCCATCGCACGCAACTACACCCGGTTGTCCGGACGCCGAGTGAACAGCGCGGCGCGGGTTTTCGCGCGCATACCGGACGACCCGGACGCGGTGCGCGCGGTGGACGACGCTGTCGACGCGCTCGCGGACGGACTGCTCGGCGTCATCCACGCGGCCTGCCCCGAGCTCGTCGTGCTCGGCGGCGGCCTGGCCGGTGCGGGCGCCGCGCTCAGCGAGCCCTTGCAGGCGGCGTTGGCGCAGCGCCTGCGCGTGGTCCCGGCGCCGAAGGTCGTGCTCGGCGAATTCGGCGCGCGCGCCGGACTCGCGGGCGCGACACTCTTTGCCAGGCACGGAGCCCTCCGATGAGCGCGCGGCGGGATCCACAGCGCTCGACGGAGACTCGATTCCCCGGTGCCGGCGCACGGCGAAAGGGGGCGCGATGACGGGTACCTCGACCGAGCTGGAAATCCGCGGCCGGATCGTCTCCGCGTCGTTCGACCTGACCGACGGCGTGGTCACGGTGCACGGCGACCGGATCGTCGCGGTCCGCCCGATGACCGAATGGCTTGCGTTCCACCCGGATTCGGCCCCGCCCAAGTTCTCCGGCCTGATCCTGCCCGGCCTCGTGGACATCCACAACCACGGCGGCTCGGGCCACCGATTCGACACCGTCGACGCGGAGGAGGCGCGGTCGGCCGCCCAGTTCCACCACGCGCACGGTTCGACGACGGTGCTCGCCAGCGTGGTCACCGGACCGGCGGACGACATGGTCGCGCAGATCGCGACGCTGCGCGGGCTCGCCGCCGACGGCACTCTCGGCGGCATCCACGCGGAGGGCCCGTTCCTCGCGGCGGCCCGCTGCGGCGCCCAGGATGCCCGCTACCTGCGCGATCCCGACCCGGCCCTGATCGATCGACTGCTGGCCGCCGCGGACGGCCACCTGCGGGTGTGCACCATCGCGCCGGAGCTGCCCGGGTACGACGCGGTCGCCCGACGGCTCACCGACAACGACGTGGCGATCTCGCTCGGCCACAGCGACACCGATTTCGCCCGCTTCCGTCAGGCGCTCGCGCCCAGCGGCTCCGCCCGTCTGGTGACCCACCTCGCCAACGGCATGCCGCCGCTGCACCATCGCGAACCGGGTCCGGTCGCGGCCGCGCTCATCGCCGCCGCATCGGGCCACGCGGTGGTCGAGCTGATCGGCGACGGTGTGCACGTCGACGCCGGTTTCGGCGCACTGGTTTTCGCGACAGCGCCGCGCCAGGTCGCGCTGATCACCGACGCGATGCAGGCCGCCGGCATGCCGGACGGCGAATATCGGCTGGGACCGCAGGCCGTCCGGGTGGTCGACGGCGTGGCCAGGGTGGCCAACGGGTCGATCGCCGGCGGCACGGCGACTCTGGCGCAATGCCTTTCGTGGGCGGTCCGGGACTGCGGCGTGCCGCTGCCCGACGCGGTGCGCGCCGCGACCGCCGTGCCAGCCGCCGCCGCCGGCCTCACCGGCGTGGGCGACCTCCGGACCGACCAGTACGCCGACCTGCTGGTTGTCGAGGACGACCTGCAGTTGCGCCGGGTGCTCAGACATGGACAGTGGTTGACGTGATCCTCACTGTGACAATGAATCCCGCCTACGACATGACCTATCGCGTGGAGCGCTTCGAACGCGGGCAGGCGCATCGCGTGCGCTCCGTCGAGCAGCGGATCGGCGGCAAGGGCATCAACGTGACGCGGGTGCTGAACCAGCTCGGCAAGTACGCGCGGGCGACCGGGTTCTCCGACCACGCCTTCGCCGCCGCCGCCGAACTGGAGATGCCGGTCGATTTCGTGCACGCGCTGCCGTGGGTCCGGCGGACAGTGGTGATCAGCGAATCCCGCGACGGCACCGCGACGGCGCTGTGGGAGCCCGGCGCCCGCGTCTCCAACCCGCACGCCGCCGAGCAACTCGCCATCCGGGTCTCGGGTCTGCTTCCCGATATCAACGGCCTCGTGATCTCTGGATCGCTGCCGGGCGGGATAGATCCCGGCCTACCCGCCGAACTCGCCCGCTCCGCGGTCGCCGCGGGCGTGCCGACCATCTGCGACGTGGACGGCGAGGCGCTTCGCCTGGCCTGCGCCGTCCCCGGCGTGGTACTGATGCCGAATACCGAAGAGCTGGAACGCATTTCCGGCCGCTCGCCGAGCACGCCGGAGGAGGTGGTTGCGGCCGCCCGCCCGCTGATCGATCGCGGCGTGCGAGCCGTCGTCGCCACCCGCGGCGTGGACGGCATGATCGCGGTCACCGAGGAGGGCGCCTGGTTCGCCACGCTGCCCGAGCCGCTGGCCGGAAACCCCACCGGTGCGGGCGATTCCGCCGCGGCGGCGGTGATCGCGGCGCTGTCGGCCCGCACCGAGCCCGACTGGTCCGCCATCCTCACCGATGCCGTGGCCACCGCGGCGGCGGCCGTGGTCATCCCGGTGGCCGGGGAGATCGACCGCTGTCTGCGCACCCGTCTCGCACCGACCGTCCGGGTCGACAAGCTCGCCGCCCCGGAGTCCGAAGAGACCACGCCATGATCGCGGAGGCCCGCCGATGCCCCTGACTCCCGTACCCGATCTCATCGCGGCCGCGAGACCGGGCGGACTCGGCGCCTTCAACGTCATCACCCTCGAACACGCCGAGGCCATCGCGGGCGCCGCCGAGGCCGCGAAACGCCCCGTGGTCCTTCAACTTTCCGAGAACACCGTCCGCTATCACGGAGCTCTCGCCCCGCTGGCGCTGGCCTGCCTGCGGATTGCCGCGGACAGCTCCGCCCCGGTCGCGGTGCACCTCGACCACGCCACCTCCTTCGACCTGTTGGCCGCCGCGGTCGAGCTCGGCATCCGGTCGATCATGTTCGACGCGTCCACCCTCGACTACGCGGGCAATGTCGCCGCCACCGCCGAAGTCGCACAATGGTGCCGCGACCGCGGGGTGTTCGTCGAGGCCGAACTCGGCGAGGTGGGCGGCAAGGACGGCGCGCACGCGCCCGGCGTCCGCACCGATCCGGACGAGGCGGTCGAGTTCGTCACCGCCACCGGCGTGGACGCGCTGGCGGTCGCGGTCGGTTCCGCGCACGCCATGCACGCCCGCGTCGCCGAGCTCGATGTCGAACTCATCGCGAGGCTTTCCGCGAAAGTCCCTGTGCCCCTGGTGCTGCACGGTTCCTCCGGCGTGCCCGACGCGGGTCTGCGCGCCGCCGTCGAGCACGGCATGACCAAGGTCAACATCGCGACGCGGCTCAATGTCCTGCTGTCCGAAGCGGTCCGCGCCGTCCTGGACGGCGACGGTGACCTCTCCGATCCGCGCAAATACCTCGCTCCCGGCCGCGCCGCGATAGGCGCGGAGGTCGAGCGTTTCCTGCACCTGCTCGCCTGAAAGCCGCACGGCGCTCATCGGCACGGACCGCCGAGGTAGGGCAGCCTGCGGATGCCCGCCGAGACCTCCAGGGCCAGATCCTGGTAGCCGAGCGCCAATTCGGCCAGACGCTCCCAGTCGTCGTGCACCACCCAATCCGGTTCCGACGCCAGGGAGGCGAAGGCGCGGGCGGAGAACTGGGCGAGACGATCGATCACCATCCCGACGGATTCGGTGTGCATGTGCGCGCCGCCGTGCGCGGGCGGCAGCTCGGTGGCGACCCAGCGGTCGATGCCGAGCACCAGGCGCACCCGGTCCTGATCGATGTCGCCGGTCGAGTCGGATTCGGCGTTCAGCCGCCGCACGTGCAGTCCGCCGAGTATGAAGGCGGCTTGCAGTACCGGGTGTTCGTCGCTCGGTTCGGCGCGAAAGGCCCTGAGCACTTGCTTTTTCGATGGCAGTGGTTCCACCGCGCATCCCCCTTGTTCGGATCATGGTGCAGGACAACGCTCTTACGAGGGGCGAGACGCCCGAACCGGCCGACAGGGCGGCCGGGAAACATGCACGGACCGGACCGGAGCGCGCGGCAGCGAGCCGCGCTGACCGGCCGGTAGTCAGCGGCGAGCGCCGCGATCGCCGAAGAAGCGGCGCGGTAGCGCCTTCTCCCAAGGCCTTTCGTTGACCGCGAGGCCGATGGCCTCCAGCGCGGTGAGTCCCACGTGCGCGGCCAGATCGTCCATCAGCGCGACGGTGTCGGCCGCCTGCATCGCGGCGGCCGCCTGCTCGGTGGTCAGCATCCGGCCGCGCAGGTAGGACACCACCCAGGCGTCGTCGCTGACCCGCCGCGCCTGGTGCGGCGTCCGATCGCCGACCATCCAGAAATTACCCACAACATGCACAGACATCCGACCCCTCGATCCCGCCGGGCGGGACCGGCCGGAGAACACCCGCGATGTGACATGAGACATACTGAGGCTAGGTGAGCATCGCGTTGCGAGTCAAGTTGACCAAAGGACCGGCGTTGTGCGGGCCGGTCAGCGCGGGGAGTACGGTTCTCTGCACGCATCGCTAGAGCTGGAAGGACACCATCCAACGATGGCACCACTCTCGCCGACAGTCGCGCGTCGGGAACTGATGCTCCGCATCGGGCGGAGGCGAAAGCAGAACGATGTCAGCGTGTCCGCGATCGCCAAGGAACTAGGCTTCTCGATCTCCTACTGGTCGAAGGTGGAGAAAGAGCGCGTCCTCGCCGAATCGAAACTCGACGAGCTGATGAAGCTTCTCGATTTCGACGAGGCGGAACGCGAAGAGCTGCACGAGCTTCGCGACGTCGCCAGGCAGCGCGGGTGGTGGACGAACTACTCCGGACTGCTGTCCGACGAGATCAGCAGGTTGTACGGCCTCGAACACGGCGCGGACAGCGTGCGCACCTACGAAAGCATCCTGATTCCAGGGCTTTTGCAGACCGCAGGCTACGCACGCGCGCTCATCGCGAACGATCGCGCGCGGATCCGCCAGGTCGAGGTCGACCGGCTGGTGGAGATCCGGCTGCGCCGCCAGCAACGGCTGAAGGGCGCGGAACCGTTGCGGCTCACCGCGATCGTCAACGAGGCGGCCCTCACTCAGCAGATCGGCGGCCCCGAGGTCATGTCGGACCAGGTGCGCCACCTCGCCGCGCTGATCGAGGAGCACGTCGAGACTCTCGACCTGCGCGTCATCCCGTTCGAGGCGACCGGCGGCGGATTGCTCGGCGGCGCAACGTTCCACCTGCTCGGCTTCGACAAGTCGGTGATCCCCGATGTCGCGTGGACCGAGACGCTGGTCCATCACGCCGTCATCGAGGAGACCGAGCCGGTGCGGCACCTCGACACGTTGTTCGCGAACGCTCTGGCGGAACAAGCACTTTCGCGCGAAGAGTCGCTGTCGACGCTGGAACGCAAGATTTCCGGCACGTAGCATCGCGTTATGAGCGAGCGTAGCGAGCGAATCTTGTGCCAGCGCGCATCGCGCATGCCGAAGCCGAGCGCCAGCGAGGCGAAGGCATGAGCGAGCGTAGCGAGCGAATCTTGTGCCAGCGCGCATCGCGCATGCCGAAGCCGAGCGCCAGCGAGGCGAAGGCATGAGCGAGCGAATCATGTCGTCAGCCGAGACGGGCTGGTTCAAGTCGTCGTATTCCAGCGATTCCGTGGCCTGCGTGCAGGTCAAGTTCGAGCCGGGCCGGGTGCTGATCCGGGACACCAAGTACCGGGGTGCGCCGGACGAGCGGCCGATGCTCGCGTGCTCGCCCGCGGACTGGGCGGCGCTCACCGCGGGCATTCGCGCGGGCGAATTCGACCGCTGCTGAGCCCGGTTCACAGCCGACTCCCAGCCTCCCCACCGCCGCGCTCGAGGGAAGTGGCCGAGGATCGACACCGTCGACGAACGGAAGGCCTCGCAGCACTCCACGCGGGGGCTCCGCTTCCCTTCGCGACATGGTGGCTCACTGCCCTGAGCACCACACCGCCGGACCGGCGGCGTCACTCCCTCGCAGGCGCCGCCGGACCGCACCCCGCGAGTCAGCGTTCGGGAGCGATCCAGGCGTTGGCTCAGTCGCTGTCGGGCAGCGGTTCGGACAGCGGCCAGCCGCCCGCCGCGAGATGCGTGGCGACCCGGTCCACGTCGAGCTGATCCGGCTGCTCCTTGGCGATCCTGGCGATCGCGGCCACGATGTCGTCGCGGCCGATCTCGGAGTCGGGATTGCTGCTCGCCAGCTCCTCGGCGATGGCGGCCACCTCGTAGTCGGTGAGGTGGCGGTGCAGCACGGCGAACAGCGCGACGTAATCCGACTGCGGGATGCCCTGCGGGTATCCGGCGCGCAGCCAGCCGATGACGCGGCCCAACACCTTGGGCCGGGAGGTTTGCGTGTGATCGGTCAATGCAGCGCCCTTCAGGACTGTCCGAACAGGTGAATGCCGAACTTGGCGGCGAGGAACGCCTTCGCGGTGTAGAGGATCCCGGTGACGATCGCGACGACGATCAGCGCGAAACAGGAGTAGGCGCCGGCCAGCGCCGGATAGTTCCGGCGGGCGACGCTGCCGTCCCGGCCAACGGTATCGGCCGAGGACCACAGCCGCACCCCGACCGCGAACACGATCGGCAGCCCGGCCCCGAGCACCAGGGACACCGCGACGACCTTCCACAGCGAGTTCAGGTTCGTGACGAGCGTGTGCACTGCTGCTCCTCTAGAGCTGGGCGGATCGGGTGGGCGGATGCGCGGGCGCGGCGGGGCCGCCGTTGCGTGGTTGGACTTCGTGCGGGTGGTCGCTCCTCTGATGGCCGTCGCGCGGTTGGCCGTCGCGTGGGTGGTCGTCGCGCGGTTGATCGTCTCCGCGCGGTTCGTCGACGGGCTTCGCGACGCCGGAAGCGGCCACCGGCATGTCGGACGGCCCTGCCGCGTCGCCGCCCGGCCACTCGTTGACATTGGTGGTGTCGACCGGGTTGCGACGAGACCGCAGCCACATCGCCGTGGCGAGCACGACGAGAATCCCGAACACCACCAGCACGCCGGGCAGGCCGCCGATGAAATGCGCGACGGCCCAGCAGATCGCGCCCGCCAGACCGGCCAGCGGCAGCGTGAGCAGCCACGCGACGACCATCCGTCCCATCACCGACCAGCGCACCTCGGCGCCCTTGCCGAGCCCGCTGCCCAGGATGGAACCGGTGGCCGTCTGGGTGGTCGAGAGCGGGAGCCCGAAGTGGGCGGAGGTGAGGATGATCGCGGCGGAGGAGGACTCGGCGGCCAGGCCCTGCGGCGAATCGATCTCCACCAGCCCCTTGCCGAGGGTGCGGATGATCCGCCAGCCGCCGAGATAGGTGCCCGCGGCGATGGCCACGGCGCACGCCGCCATCACCCACAGCGGCATCTCGTCGTTCTTGGTGAGCGTCCCGTGCGCGACCAACGCCAGGAAGATGACGCCCATCGTCTTCTGCGCGTCGTTGGTGCCGTGCGCGAGGGAGACCAGTGAGGCCGAACCGATCTGTCCCCAGCGGAAGCCCGCCTCGACCTTCTCCTCGTCGGACCGGGCGGTGATCCGGTAGACCGCTCGGGTGCCGACAGCCGACACCAGGGCGGCCACCACCGGAGCGAGCACGGCGGGCAGCACGATCTTGGTGAGCACGCCGTCGGAGCCGGACGCCCAGATCACCCCGCCCCAGCCGAGCGCGGCGATGGTGGCACCGATGAGGCCGCCGAACAGCGCGTGCGAGGAACTCGACGGCAGGCCGAACAGCCAGGTCAGCAGATTCCAGAGAATGCCGCCGACCAAACCGGCCAGGACGATGATCAGCAGATCGTGTCCGCTCACCGCGCCCAACTGCACGATGCCCTTGGCCACCGTGGCCGCCACCTCGACCGAGAGGAACGCGCCGATCAGGTTCAACACCGCCGATACCGCGACGGCGACCCGGGGTCGCAGCGCACCGGTCGCGATGGATGTCGCCATGGCATTGGCGGTGTCGTGGAAGCCGTTGGTGAAATCGAAAGCGAGCGCCGTGACGATCACGATCAGCAGAACCAGTAGTTCGACGGTCACGACTCCAGTGTGCGGCACCGCCGGTCACGATTGCCATGCGGTAACCGCCTGCCGGACAGCCGTCCGGATGCGCTAGCGTGGACGCCCGAGGTGGCGCCCGGCGCGGTCACGGACCCCCGAATCTGGAGCAGCCGCTCGGCGCGGGCCTGCCCGCGAGGCGATCGTCGATCCAGGCGTTGGCGCCCGGAATGCCGCTGCTTCCGACGATCACGTGCTCGCCGAGATAGACCTCGAATCGCACCGACGCCCCCCGCGCGCACCAATCGTCGTAGAGATTCTGTGCACCCTCCAGCGGCACCCACACCTCGTGCGCACCGTGATACATGAACACCGGAATGCGCGGCGCTGCCGAGCCGAGCCGATTCTCGGTGAGGATGTGCTGGATCATCGGCGTCCCGATCGGATCGGGGACCTTGGCGAGCATCTCGACGGGCATCGGCGCGACCGCGCCGAGCAGCGCCTCGGCGGGATAGCACAGATCCCGAGCGAGCTTGGCCAGCCGCCAGCCGTTGTCGTTGAACAGCCACATCATCTCCGGGTATTCGCGGGCCACGCCCAGCGCCGCGGCGAGGAACACACCGCCCGCGGCGTTGCGTCCGTTCATCGTCTCCAGCAGCATCTCGAAGTCGGCGGGGACGCCGCCGAACACGGCCCCGGCCAGATTCAACTCCGGCGCGTACTCGGGCGCCAGTTCGGCGGCCCAGCCCGAGGCGATCGCGCCGCCGGAGTACCCGGTCACGATGGTCGGCGCCGCGGGGGCGAGGCCGAGCTGCGGCGTGCCGACCGCCGCGCGCACCGCATCGAGCACCGCGTGTCCGGCCATCCGGCCCGCCGCGTAGGCCTGCCGCGGGCCCTGGTGGTCGGGTATCAGCACGGCGTAGTTCTTCGCGAGGGGGATCTGCGCGGCGAGCAGGTCTACGACATGGCCGTTCCGCAACATGTGCGACGGCGCGCAGCTGTGGCCGAGCGAGTCGATGGCCATGTTGTAGGAGATCAGCGGCCGCGGGCCGGGCCCCGTCCAGATCGCGGAGGGCACGAGCAGAGTGGCGATCACCGCCGCCGGCCTGCCTTTCGCGTCGGTGGACCGGATCAGCATCTCGGTGGAGATCACGGGCCTGAGGGCCGGTCCGGTGCCGCCGCGCCGGCTGGCGAGCACGGTGCCTGGCTCGGTGCGCTCGTATCCGGGCGGGGGCAGATAGAACGGATCGTCGATGGAGGTCGGCAGCACCGTCGCCGGATCGCGCGAGGGGCGCAGCAGGTCGGCGAGCACGTCGGCGCGCGCCGAACCCGCGCCGGGCAGTGCACCGGCGTTCAGCGCGCCGCAGAGGCACACGACGATCATGAGCAACGTGGCCCGCAGTGCCGAGCGAGCGCCGTTCGAGGCCGACCGCGTCCACCGTTTCCGTTTCGAATTCGAACCGCGCATCGACGTGGCTCCCATCCGAGGCTGTACCGGACCATTCGGACACCAAGTCTGGCCCACCGGCGCGGCGCCGCACGGGAACCTCGATACGCGCGTCGGACCCGTTCAGATGCTCAGTGCCCGCCGGTGGGCAGGTCGAATCGGCGCGGGCGCGGCGGGCTCAGCCATCCCGCGCACGCTCAGGGCAGCAGCGCGCGGACGGCGTCGATGGTGTCGGCGTCGATGGGCTCCTTGTCCGGGCGATACCGGACGACGCGGGCGAAGCGCAGTGCGACACCGCCGGGATAGCGTGGACTCACCTGGACGCCGTCGAGGGCGATCTCCACCACGAGCTCCGGCCAGAGGTAGACGGTGTGCTCGTCGCGGGAGCGTTCGTGGCGCGGGAATTCGGCGGTCTGCCACTGCAACAGCGCGTCGGTGAGGCCCTTGAAGGTCTTGCCGACCATGACGGGCTCGCCGGTCATCGGATCGCGTGCACCGAGGTGCAGATTCGACAGATAACCGGTCCGGCGGCCGTATCCCCACTCCGCGCCGAGCACGATCAGGTCCATGGTGTGCGTCGGCTTGATCTTCAGCCAGGCGCGGCCACGGCGACCCGCGGCGTACGGCGCGGCCAGCGATTTGACCATCACGCCCTCGTGCCCGGCGGCCAGCGCGCCGTCGAAGTATTCGGCGGCGGACTCCGCGTCGGGGCGGATCAGCGCGGGGATGGTGTGCTCGCGCGCCACGCGCAGCAGCGCGGCGCGCCGTTCCGAGAGCGGGGCGTCGAGCAGGTCCTGCCCGTCCAGGTGCAGGCAGTCGAAGAAGTACGGGTGCAGCAACAGCTCCCTGGTCGAGCTCACCGCGGGAACCAGCGGTCCGGCGGCGGCGCCGGGCGGCAGCTTCGCCTCCCCGCTCGGATCGGCGGTGGCGAAGCGGCTCATGGTCTCCTGGAACGGCCGTGGCCGCCCGGAATCGGTGAGCGCCAATGTCTCCCCGTCCAGCACGACGCTGGTGCACGCCAGCCCCGAGACGAGCCGCACCAATTCGGGCACGCCCGCGGTGATGTCGCGCAGGGTCCTGGTGAAGACGCGCACCTCGTCGCCGTCGCGGTGCACTTGGATTCGCGCGCCGTCGAGCTTGTGCTCGACACTGACCTCGCCCTCGAACTCGGCCATCGCCTCGTCGAGCGCCGCGCCCGGCGAAGCGAGCATCGGCTGGATCGGCCTGCCCACCTCGAGCCGGAACGCGGCGAGCGCCTCCGACCCGCCGGTGAGCGCCGCGGCGGCGGTGACCGGCAGCTGCCCGGAGAGCATGTACGCGCGCCGGACCTGATCGACCGGCACCGCGGCGGCCACCGCGACCGCCTCGGCGACGAGCGCGGTCAGCGCGCCCTGCCGGATCTCCCCGGTGAGCAAGCGCAACAGGAACGTCTGCTCGGCCGCGGTGGCCGCGGCCCACAGCATGGTCAGCAGCTCCTTGCGCCGGTTCGCCGAGCCCTTTCCCGCGACCGTCGCCAGTTCGACGAACACCTTGTCGACCGCCGAAACCGACAGTGTCGCAACCGAGGACGGCGAGCCGCCCAGCCCCGTGAGGGTGCGCCAACCGGTGCCGATGCGGCCCTGGCGCAACTCGCCGGAGACCCACGCCACCACGGGGGCGAGCTCGTCCGGCGCCGCGGCGCCGAGCAGCTCGGCCAGCGCGGCGATTTTCGTTTTCCGGGACCGGGTCGCACGAACGGTCTCCGACGTCTGCACGACTTCCGAGAACAGCACCCAACGACGGTAACCCGAGGCTGTGACATATAGCTCAGCTCCGCTGTTAATTTCCATTGGCAAGGCTGCGAAACACCCCATAAACTGGACATATGGCCAAAACGTACGTCGGCGCACGGCTCCGCCAGCTGCGCACCGAGCGGGGGTTGAGCCAGGTCTCGCTGGCCCAGAAGCTGGAGATCTCGGGCAGCTACCTGAACCAGATCGAACACGATGTGCGCCCGCTCACCGTGCCCGTGCTGCTGAAGATCAGCGAAGTCTTCGGCGTGGACGCGACCTTCTTCTCCTCCGCCGACGACACCCGGCTCATCGCGGAGCTGCAAGAGGTCGTCATGGATCAGGAGCTCGGCATCGAGGCCGACACGCAGGAGATCGCCGACATGGTCTCGGCGCACCCGAGCCTCGCCCGCGCGATGGTCGCCATGCACAACCGCTACCGCAACACCAGCGCCCAGCTCGCGGCCGCCACCGAGGACCGCTTCGCCGACGGCGCGGGCAGCGCCACCATCAGCAAGCCGCACGAGGAAGTGCGCGACTACTTCTACCAGCGGCAGAACTACATCCACGAATTGGACACCGCCGCAGAGGAACTCACCGCCCGCATCCGCTTCCACGGCGGCGACGTGCCGAGCGAGATCGCGCGCAGGCTGCGCTCGCACGACGTGAAGATCACCGAGCGCATCGATCTCGGCGAGGGCGTGCTGCACCGCTACGACACCGAGTCCAGGGTGCTGGAGATCGCTCCACATCTGTCCGGCGGGCAGCGCACCTTCAAGCTCGCCGCCGAACTCGCCTACTTCGAATGCGGCGATCTGCTCGAAAAGCTGGTGGAAGAGGGCAATTTCGCGTCCGAGGACACCCGCAAGCTGGCGATGCTCGGCTTGGCGAATTACTTCGCCGCGGCGACCGTCCTGCCCTACACGCACTTTCACGAGGTGGCCGAGGACTTCCGCTACGACATCGAGCGGCTCTCGGCGTACTTCACCCAGAGCTACGAGACCATCTGCCACCGGCTGTCCACCCTGCAACGGCCCAGGCTGCGCGGCGTTCCGTTCTCGTTCGTCCGTGTCGATCGGGCGGGCAACATGTCGAAGCGCCAGTCCGCCACCGGTTTCCACTTCTCCTCCAGCGGCGGCACCTGTCCGCTGTGGAACGTCTACGAGACCTTCGCCTACCCCGGCAAGATCATGACCCAGATCGCGCAGATGCCCGACGGGCGCAAGTACCTCTGGATCGCCCGCACCGTCGAGCGGCGCGCGACCCGCTACGGCCAGCCGAGCAAGACCTTCGCGATCGGCCTCGGCTGCGAACTGCGCCATGCGGGCCGGGTCGTCTACGCAGACGGCATCGACCTCGACGAGGTACAGGCGACCCCGATCGGCGCGGGCTGCCGCGTCTGCGAGCGCGCCAACTGCCCGCAGCGCGCCTTCCCCCCGCTCGGCAAGGTGCTCGACATCAGCGAGCACCGCAGTTCGGTGTCGCCTTACGTGCTGAAATGAATTCCGCCGCTTTGATCTGAAAGCTTTCATTTCGAAGCGATGTGCGTCGATTACTGCATGTTTGCGCTGTACGCCTTACAAATCCCTGGTGCGCCAAAGAAATTGCGTTTCTGTCGGCGGCCGGTGTTAGTGTCGCCGCCGAGAATGCGATGATGCGTTCCGTACACAAGGGGAATTCTGTTGATTATCAAGAAGTTCGCGGTTACTGCCATGCTCGCGATCGCGGCGACCGGCATCGCGAGCAGCGTCACGTACGCCGCGCCCACGCCGGAGAAAACCAACCAGTCCGGCACCGAAAGCGGTGTGGCGTATCAGATTTCACGATCCGAGGACGGAAAGACCCTGACCGCGCAACTGGATGGCGGCACCTTCGCCCTCACCCAGACCGCGCTCACCGTGAAAGACAAGTCAGGCACGGTCGTCGCGGCCGTCCCGCTGAAGGTGACCATCGACGGCGCCGACAGCGTGGAATTGCGTCCGCAACTGAGCACCGACGGCACGAACCTCACCGCGTCGCCGATCGGTTACTGGAGCAAGACTTCGCCCAAGCAGCGGAATATCGAGGCGGGCATAGGCATCGGCGCGGCGCTCGGCGTCTTCGGCGGACTCTTCCTCGGCGTCGCCCTCACCCTGGTGACCATGGGCCTGCTCGCTCCGATCGCGCTGCCGGTCGGCGTCATCGCGGGCGTGATCGTGGGCGGGGCGATCGGCGCGGGGATCGCCGCCTCCATCCCGGCGTCGGATCGGCCGGATCAGTGGGAGTACACGCCCGAGTGCTGGCAGGGTTACCACCACACCTACTGCTGGTAATCACGCGACTGTGGGTGCTCGATTTGGTGCTTGGCCGAGTTTTGCGGCGGGTGCTTGTAGTCGACAGCTCACAGATCGAAGCGGCACTCGGTGTTCGGATGGGTGCGTAGCTGGGTTTTCGGGCGGCGGGTCCTGTTGGTCGACCGTGGCCAGTGCACACCGTTCCCAGTGGCTTCACCTACTCAGCGTCTCCATTTGGTGCTTGGGTTTTCGGGCGGCAGCTACGGGTGGTCGACGGTTTCCACGGCTGCCTCTTCAGTGTTGCTGCGCCGACCCAGGTATTCGCCTGGAGCCCTGCTTGGTTTTGTGCGGCTCCGTGCGTGCGGTTGACGGTTCCCAGTGCCCACCCTTCGCAGTGCGTCCGCCTACCCAGGTATTCCTCGAACGGTGCTGGGCACGTCGCCTGCCGTACCCGGCTTACCTCCCGCAGTCAGGTGCGCGAGGCAGGCTTCCGGCCAGGTCGACGGGTTCTGGTTGCGTCCAGAAAGCGGCACCTGAAAGAGAGCCCTCCCCGCGTCAACCCCGCAACCACCATTTCTCTCCCGTCGATAGAGAAATGGTGGTCGATGCGGATCGACGGTAGTCAAATGGTGGCATTCGAAGATCAACTAGCAACCATATGACTCCCGTCGATTTCCACCACCATTCGACTACCGTCGATTCGGCCACCAACCGGTCCTGCACGAACACCTGGGCGCATCAAACCCCGCCCCACCAGCACCACAACCCCCAACAACCCCCCACAACCCCACCATTGGCCATTCCACACACCGTCTGCACGCCTCGCATAGGCACCGCCTGTGTGAGGCGTACGGAAAGTGTGTGTCGCGGCAATGACGTGCATCCCCAACTCGCACATCCAAAGAACGCAACCACAGCCGGTCGACCACGCCGGAAGCCGAACACCGCGCACCCGACGGCGGGAGGTAAGCCGGGTACGGCTCTCAACGCCACCAGCACCGTTAGAGGCAAACCCGGGTAGCCGAACATAACTCGCAGGCGCGCAACCGGAACCACGTCACCCAACCCACCCCAACACCCCACCGAACGAAACCACCCAACGCCACCTCCCCCAAACGCAACCACAGCCAGCCGACCACGCCGGAAACCGCAACAACACGGCACCCAACAGCGGGAGGTAAGCCGGGTACGGCTCTCAACGCCACCAGCACCGTTAGAGGCAAACCTGGGTAGCCGAACATAACTCGCAGGCGCGCAACCGGAACCACGTCACCCAACCCACCCCAACACCCCACCGAACGAAACCACCCAACGCCACCTCCCCCAAACGCAACCACAGCCAGCCGACCCGCCCGAAACCGCAACAACACGGCACCCAACAGCGGGAGGTAAACCGGGTACCCCACCCCACGCGCCCAGCACCGATCGAGGAAAACCTGGGCAGCCGAACGTGACTCGCAGGCCCACCACCGGAGCCACGTCCACCAACGCGCCCACAGGACCGACCGGACGCAACCCCCTGTCACAGCGACACCGGGCCACAGCGAAGTCCGACCGCGCCGCCGCCGGAGCGGGCGCTGCCTACCCACACCAGCGAAGGGCTCGAACCGACCGAGTACCGGAACGGCCGGGCACCCACAACTTCGGAGTGCCCGCAACCGCCCGCCTCAGAACGCCGCTTCGTCCATCTCCATGATGTCGTTGTCGATCGCCGCGAGAACATTCCTGGTCGCCGTCAGCTGCGGCAGCACGTTTTTGGCGAAAAAGCTTGCCACCGCGACCTTTCCGGCATAGAACGATCGATCCTTGGCGTCCGCGTCGCCTGCCAGCGCGGCGGCGGCGATCTCGGCCTGGACGAGCAGTCGCCAGCCGATGAGCAGGTCGCCGACGGAGAGCAGGAAGCGCACCGAGCCGAGGCCGACTTTGTACAGCTCGGCGGGTGACTGCTGGGCCGCCATCACGAATCCGGTGAGCGTCGCGGCCATCGCCTGCACATCGGCCTGCGCGGTGCGCAGCAGTCCGCGCTCGGTCTCGAAGCGCCCGCTCGGGGTGTCGAGGAAGGCGCTGATACGGCCGTCCACGTGGGCGAGCGCGGCGCCCTTGTCCCGAATGATCTTGCGGAAGAAGAAGTCCTGCGCCTGGATGGCCGTCGTGCCCTCGTACAACGAGTCGATCTTGGCGTCGCGGATGTACTGCTCGATCGGGTAGTCCTGCAAGTACCCCGAACCACCGAGCGTCTGAAGGGATTCCGTCAGGTACTGGTAGGCCCGTTCCGAGCCGACGCCCTTCACGATGGGCAGCAGCAGATCGTCCACCCGATGCGCCATTTCGGCGTCCGCGCCCGAAACCAGCTGCGCCACATCGGCGTTCTGATGGGCGGCGGTGTAGAGGTACACCGCACGCAGCCCCTCGGCGTACGCCTTCTGCAGCGCCAGCGAGCGGCGCACGTCCGGGTGGTGGGTGATGGCGACGCGCGGCGCCGCCTTGTCCGCCATCTGGGTCAGGTCCGAGCCCTGCACGCGCTGCTTGGCGTAGGCCAGCGCGTTCAGGTATCCGGTCGAGAGGGTGCCGGAGGACTTGACGCCGACCATCATGCGGGCGTTCTCGATCACCTGGAACATCTGGGCGATGCCGTTGTGCACGTCGCCGACCAGCCAGCCCTTGGCCGGGACCGCGCCGCCGAAGGTCAGCTCGCAGGTCGGCGAGGACTTCAGGCCCATCTTGTGTTCGACGCCGGTCACGTAGACGCCGTTGCGGTCACCCAGCTCGAGCGTCTCGTGGTCGAACAGGAACTTCGGCACGTAGAACAGTGACAGCCCCTTGGTGCCGGGCCCCGCGCCTTCCGGACGGGCCAGCACCAGGTGGAAGACGTTGTCGGCCGTAGCGCCGACGTCGCCGCCGGAGATGAAGCGCTTGACGCCCTCGATGTGCCAGGAGCCGTCCTCCTGCGGGATGGCCTTGGTGCGGCCCGCGCCGACATCCGAGCCGGCGTCCGGCTCGGTCAGCACCATGGTGCCCTGCCAGCCCTTCTCGTAGCCGAGGGTGGCCCAGTGCCGCTGCTGCTCGGTGCCGACGTTGTACAGCACCGACGACATCACCGTGCCCATGCTGAAGAAGCTGGCCGACGGATTGGCGCAGGTGATCATCTCGTTGACCGCCCAGACCACCGCGTTGGGAGCGGCCGTGCCGCCCATGCCCTCCGGCATGCCGAGCCTGCCCCAGTCGGCCTCGCGCACCGCGGCGACCGTCTTGCGCAACGGCTCGGGTACGGAGATCTCGAAGGTGGTCGGGTCGTAGACCACGGGCTCACGGTCGGCCGCGACGAAGGAGTCCGCGACCGGACCCTCGGCGAGGCGCTTCACCTCGGCGAGGATCTCGCGCACTGTGTCGGAGTCGAGGTCGCCGTAGGCGCCGGTATCGAGGAGTTTGTCGAGTGCGAGCACCTCGAAAAGGTTGAATTCGATGTCACGTACGTTCGCCCTGTAGTGCCCCACCTGGTCCTCCTCGACTCGTGCGCCGTGGTCCGCCCACGCCATGCTCCGGCGCTTCTGACGATGTACAAAACGCAGCCTGCCGCAACGGGAATCGGCTACGCAACCGTAGGGAAAACCGGACCGGACGCAGCCTGGCGAAGTGGCGCCGATGACCTGCGGCGGCCACAGCAAAGGCGAGGCAGCCGCGCACGGATGCGAAGCGAACCCGGGTGTATTACGGTCCGGCTACGGACCTCACGCCGGTTGACCGGATGGTTGCGAAAAGGTTTCACACGGGCGAAACATCGGCAACGGACTCGTCACCGAGAGATATTCCGGCGCAACAACTCCTGTCTACTCTTCGCACCACGAATACGCGTTGTATACACCCCGGTCGACAGCCGTGACCGGGGCAAATGCGGCGTATTCGGCGTGGCGCAGCCAGCGCCGCCACACACCGGACGAAGTGAGAGGGTTCCGCCCGATGTCAGATTCCCCTGCCGCTCATCGGCATCGTTCCCGCCTGATCAGAGCACTGGTCGCCCCGACCGCGGTGGCGCTCGCCGGCCTGTTGCTGACCGCCTGCGGCGCCAAGGACGACGCCGCGACCGGCTCCAACGCAGCATCCTGCGTCGACACCTCGGCGAGCACGATCAAGGTCGGTTCGCTGCACTCGCTGTCGGGGACCATGGCCATCTCCGAGGTCACCGTCGCCAACTCCACCAAGCTGGCCGTCGACCAGATCAACGCCGCAGGCGGCGTGCTGGGCAAGAAGATCGAGCTGGTGCTCGAGGACGGCGCTTCGGACCCGAAGACCTTCGCGGAGAAGGCCGAGAAGCTCATCAGCTCCGACTGTGTCGCCGCGGTATTCGGCGGCTGGACCTCGTCGAGCCGAAAGGCCATGAAGCCCAAGTTCGAAAGCCTCAACTCGCTGCTCTACTACCCGGTCCAGTACGAGGGCCTGGAGGACAGCAAGAACATCTTCTACACCGGCGCCACCACCAACCAGCAGATCGTGCCCGCGCTGGATTACCTGAAGCAGAAGGGCATCAAGTCCCT
The DNA here is from genome assembly GCF_057708605.1 of Nocardia sp. bgisy118. Taxonomy (NCBI): domain Bacteria; kingdom Bacillati; phylum Actinomycetota; class Actinomycetes; order Mycobacteriales; family Nocardiaceae; genus Nocardia; species Nocardia sp. bgisy118. The sequence goes on from NZ_JBYISM010000010.1 coordinate 94,067, forward strand.
GTACCTGGTCGGCTCCGACTACGTCTTCCCGCAGACGGCCAACCGCGAGATCAAGGCGTACGCCGCTGCCAACGGCATCGAGATCAAGGGCGAGGACTACACGCCGCTGGGCTCCACGGACTTCTCGACCATCGTGAACAAGGTGCGAAACGCCAAGGCGGGCGCGGTCTTCAACACCCTCAACGGTGACTCGAACGTGGCGTTCTTCCGCGAGTACACCAACGCGGGCCTGAAAGCCGCCGATATGCCGGTGGTTTCGGTGTCCATCGCCGAGGAAGAGGTCGCGGGCATCGGCGCGCAGAACATCGCGGGCCAGCTGACGGCGTGGAACTACTACCAGACGGTCGACACCCCGCAGAACAAGGCGTTCGTCGACGCGTACAAGGCCGCCTTCGGCGCTGACAAGCCCACCTCGGACCCGATGGAAGCCGCCTACGCCTCGGTCTACCTGTGGAAGAACACCGTCGAGAAGGCCAACTCGTTCAAGGTCGAGGACATCCAGGCCGCGGCCGACGGCGTCAGCTTCGAGGCCCCGGAGGGCCTGGTCACCATCGACGGCTCCAACCACCACATCACCAAGACCGCCCGCATCGGCGAGATCCGCGCCGATGGCCTGATCTACACGGTGTGGGACTCCGGCAAGCCGATCCAGCCGGACCCGTACCTGAAGTCCTACGACTGGGCCAAGGGCCTGTGACAACTGTCGTCCGTTCGGTGCGGGGCGGCCGGTTCGCCGGTCGTCCCGCACCGGCCTGATTCCGAGGTGACCACAAATGGACGTGTTGATCGGCCAGCTCTTCACGGGGTTGAGCCTGGGATCGATTCTGCTGCTCGCCGCCCTCGGCCTTTCGCTCACCTTCGGTCAGATGGGCGTGATCAACATGGCCCACGGCGAATTCATCATGGCCGGCTGCTACACCACCTACGTCGTGCAGAAGGTGATCTCCTCGGTCGGGGTCTCGCTGCTGGTGTCGCTGGTGGTCGGGTTCCTGGTCGGCGGCGCGCTGGGGGCGGCGCTGGAGATGGGCCTGATCCGATGGATGTACGACCGCCCGCTGGACACCCTGCTCGTCACCTTCGGCGTCGGCCTGGTGTTGCAGCAGTTCGCGCGTGACCTCTTCGGCGCGCCCGCCAAGAACGTGCTGGCCCCCGAATGGCTCAGTGGCGGGGTCACCATCATGGGCGCGGTCGTGCCCAAGACGCGCATCTTCATCCTGGTCCTCGCGGTGCTCGCGGTGACCGTGCTGGCCGCGGTGCTGAAGGCGACACCCCTCGGCAGGCGCATTCGCGCCGTGGTACAGAACCGCGGCCTGGCCGAAACCAGCGGCGTCTCCAGCCGTTTCACCGATATCAGCACTTTCTTCATCGGCTCCGGCCTGGCCGGCGTCGCGGGCGTCGCACTGACCCTGATCGGCTCGACCAGCCCCACCATCGGCCAGAGCTATCTGATCGACGCGTTCCTCGTGGTGGTGATCGGCGGACTCGGTCAGATCAAGGGCACGGTGATCGCGGCGTTCGCGCTCGGGCTGCTCAACTCCTACATCGAATACGAGACCACCGCGTCCATCGCCAAGGTCATCGTGTTCGTACTGATCGTCATCTTCCTGCAGGTCCGCCCGCAGGGCCTGTTCACCGTCCGGACAAGGAGTTTGGCATGACCACGCTGACCAGACACTGGCGTGAGCGCTCCTCGCTGACCGTGCTCGGCGGTTTCGCACTCGCGGCGATTCTGCTGTTCGCGGTGGCCCCCGCGGTGCTCAGCGACTTCCGGCTGAACCTGCTCGCGAAGTTCCTGTGCTTCGCGATCGTGGCCGCGGGCATCGGCCTGGCGTGGGGCCGCGGCGGCATGCTGACCCTCGGTCAAGGCGTGTTCTTCGGCATCGGCGCGTATCTCATGGCGATGCACCTACAGATGACCGACGCCGCGCGGCTCGGCAACGACGTGCCGGAGTTCATGGAGATCGCGGGCATCCGCGAATTGCCTGGATTCTGGCAACCTTTCGCGTCCGCGCCGGTCGCGATCATCGGCATTCTCGTGCTGCCCGCCGCGGTCGCGGCGCTGCTCGGCTACGGCGTGTTCAAGCGACGGGTCAAGGGCGCCTACTTCGCCATCCTGAGCCAGGCGCTGGCCGCCGCGCTGGCCATCCTGCTCACCGGGCAGCAGGCGCTCGGCGGTTTCACCGGGCTCTCGGATTTCCGCGCCTTCTTCGGTTTCAAGCTCTCCGACCCGGTCAACCGGCAGATGCTGTTCTTCATCGCGGCGGGCACGCTGCTGGTGGTGGTGGCACTGGTCCGCCAGCTGATGCACAGCCGTTACGGCGAATTGCTCGTCGCGGTGCGCGATCAGGAGGAGCGGGTGCGCTTCCTCGGCTACGACCCGGCCAACATCAAGATCGTCGCGTACGTGGTCGCCGCCTTCTTCGCCGGCATCGCGGGCGCGCTGTTCACGCCGATCGTCGGCATCATCTCCCCCGCCGACATCGGCGTGGTGCCCTCCATCGCCTTCCTGATCGGCGTCGCCATCGGCGGGCGCACGACACTGCTCGGTCCGGTGCTCGGCGCGATCGGCGTCGCCTGGGCGCAGACCGCGTTCTCCGAACAGTTCCCGTCCGGTTGGACCTACCTGCAAGGTGTGTTGTTCATCGTCGTCGTCGGATTCGTCCCGGCGGGTCTCGCGGGCGTCTGGCCGATGCTGAAGGGCTTGCTGGAGAGCAGGTTCCGACGCCCGGACTCGGGCACGCCCGCCACGGTGCGCGCGAGCGCGCCGCCGGACGACGCCGTGCCTGCCGAGGAGAAGATCGCCGAGGAGAAGGTGGAATCCCGATGACGACATCGACGAGTGAACCCAAGCTCGGCGGCAACGCGGGCATGGACAGCGAGTACCTCGAAATCCGCGGTCTCTCGGTGAGTTTCGACGGCTTCAAAGCCGTCACCGACGTGGATCTGACCGTGCTGCAAGGCGATCTGCGCTTCCTGATCGGACCCAACGGCGCGGGCAAGACGACGCTCATCGACGCGATCACCGGCCTCGTCCCCGCGACGGGTTCGGCGCAGAAATCCGGCACCGAACTGCTCGGCAAGAAGGTGCACCAGATCGCCCGCCTCGGCGTCGGGCGCACCTTCCAGACGGCCAGCGTGTTCGAGCAGCTCAGCGTGCTGCAGAACCTGGACATCGCGGCGGGCGCGGGCCGTTCGCCGCTGACACTGTTGCGCAGGCGCAAGTCGGTGCTGCCGAGTATCGAAGAGGCGCTGGAGATCACCGGTCTCGCCGCCCTGCGCGACCAACAGGCGGGCGTGCTCGCGCACGGCCAGAAGCAGTGGCTGGAGATCGGCATGCTGCTGGTGCAGAACGCCGCCGTGCTGCTGCTCGACGAACCGGTCGCGGGCATGAGCGCCGAAGAGCGCGAGGAGACTGGAAACCTGTTGCGCCGCATCGGAGCCGAGCGCGTCGTGGTGGTGGTCGAGCACGACATGGACTTCATGCGCTCGTTCGCCACCTCGGTGACCGTCCTCGCGGGCGGCCGGGTGCTCAGCGAAGGCACCGTCGAGCAGGTGCAAGCCGATCCGCGGGTGCAGGAGGTCTACCTCGGCACCGCAGCGGCCATCGGCACCGAGCTCGAAGACGAAACCACCGTGCAGAACAAGGAGTCCGCCGATGCTTGAACTGGTCGACGTCCACTCCGGCTACGGCCGGACCGAGGTGATTCACGGTGTGTCGGTGACGGTTCCGGACGACAGCGTGGTGGCGATCATGGGCCACAACGGCGCCGGCAAGACCACGCTGTTGCGCACCGCGGTCGGATTGGTCGCCACCAGGTCCGGGCGGATCACCTTCGACGGCGAGGCGATCACCAAACTCTCGCCCTCGCGCCGGGTCAAGCGCGGCATCGCGTACGTGCCGCAGGGCCAGCAGAGTTTTCCACAGCTCACCACCGCGGAGAACCTCCAGGTGGTGGCCGACGGGCGCAAGCGCGGCAAAGCGCTGATCGACGAGTCGCTCGATCTGTTCCCCGCGCTGCGAGAACTGCTGAGCCGCAAGGCCGGTCTGCTCTCCGGCGGTCAGCGGCAGCAGCTGGCCATCGCGCGCGCTCTCATCACCGAACCCAAGCTGCTCATTCTCGACGAGCCCACCGAGGGCATCCAGCCGTCGGTGGTGGCCGAGATCGAGCGCACCATCATCGAATTGACGGCGCGGGGCGGGTTGAGCGTGCTGCTGGTCGAGCAGCACATCGGTTTCGCTCTGCAAGCGGCGCAACGGTATTACGTGCTGCAATCCGGCCGGGTCACCTCCACCGGCGACGGCGGAGCGGGCGCGGAGACCGAAGTCCGCTCGGCGATGGCGATCTGAGGGCCGTTCAGCAGTCGGTCTGGAACGGGTAGCAGTCGCGCGGCTGATACGGCGGCGGGGACGGGGCCACCGTAGCGGACGTGGTCTCGGGCCCCGAACCGGTATGCGGCTCGTCGCGCGCCACCGCCGTGGCGACGACGCCGAGCACCACGAGCATGCCGATCACGGCCGCCGCGACGACCGCCCAGGTCGCCGCGTGCTGGGTGCGGGTCGGCGGCCTCGGCGGCGGCGGGGCGGGCGGCGGGGGCGCGACGTCGGCGACGGGCAGGTGCGAATGCACCGCCAACTCGTCGAAACCGTCGGCGATCAGCTCGGCCCGCGAGGGCGCGGTCGCGCCGAGCGCCGTGGCCGCCGAGATTACCCGGTCCGCGCTCCAGCTGCGCGGCCCGGCCGCGAAACCGTCCAGGTAGATACGCAATTCGGTGGCATCAGGCACATTCGCCACGACGACGTCGATACCGGAGCGCAGATTCGTCCGCGCGGGGCGCACCACCACGCCACGGAACGGAATCAGCGCGACCACGCCGCACACGTGGCCCGGATCGATCAGCGCCCGTTCGAGTTTGCTCTTGACCGCGTACACGGCCTGCTCCAGGCGTTCGACCGGGTTCGCGGCGCTCTCGTCGTCGAAATCGGCGGGGTTGTCGCTGATGGTCCACGACTCGTCGTCCGACACGCCGAGAATGCCGCTCTGGCGCCGCCGGAACCCTCTGACCTCGACCACGGTGATCCCGCGCGGCGTGATCACCACCGCATCGATCTGACGAGTTCCGTTGTCTCCCACCTGCGCGTCGACCGCGGCGAACGCGGTCGACGGATTGGCCCGCAGGCAGTCCACGAATTCCTGCTCGGCACCGGAGAGCTGCGCTCCGGGCCTGATCTTCACCAGCATGTGCCTCGACCCCTGATCGACCTGTTCGCACTCGCGGCGCAGCCCGCCCACGGCCCCGACGGTCCGCACCGGTACTGATGATGCCGGTCCGCACCCGCGAAAACCACTGGAAAGCGGAAAGCCCGGGTAGGCTCGACTCTCGGTCCGGCGCTGGGCGACCGGGCCGACCACGATGGCGGGGAGGCCCTCACCGCGCGGAAGGCGGAAGCATGGTTTCGATGTCGCAACCACGAATCGCACCGGGACGTCTCAAGGAACTCGGGCCGGTGAATTGGGCTGTCTGGCAGGTGCTCTCGCGCGCCGCGGGCACCTCCGACGCGCACCTGTTCAGCACGCTGGGCCGCACCAAGGGACTGTTCCGCGGCTGGCTGCACTACTCCGGGCGGCTGATGCCGGGCGGACGGCTGCCGCGACACGAATCCGAGCTGGTCATCATTCGGGTCGCCCACCAGCGCGGCTGCGAGTACGAGATGGACCATCACATCCGGCTCGGCCGCCGCGCGGGCGTCACGCCCGAGATCCTGGAGCGGCTGCGTACCGGGCCCGCCGATCCCTACTGGACGGACAAGCACCGCACGCTGCTCGAGGCGGTCGACCAGCTCGTGGCGACCCGCGACATCGACGACGCCACCTGGGCTCGGCTGGCCGCGTACTACGACGAGCGCAGCCTCATCGAGATCGTGCTGCTGGTCAATCAGTACGAGGGGCTGGCCTCGACCATCACCGCCCTGCGCATCCAGCGCGACGGACTGTGAGCGCGCACCGATTCTCGATCGGTCGCGCCGGAACGGCCAGTCCGTAGGTGTAGTTCACCATCGGCTGAGGCCGAGTTCGGTCGCGACGGCACACACGGTGACTGCGTTCACATCGGCGATGCGGAGGGCGGCTGCCACTACGGCGTCGAGCTCTTGTCGACCGTTGGGCTGCCGCCACGACGGGCGGGACGCGCCACAGCGCTCCGGGGTTCGCGCTGGGTCGCGCGCGTGATCCAGCTCATAGTGCACCCCTCGGGAAATTTACCTACAACGTACAGCGTACTAAGTATGGAGTTGTTTCGTCCCCGAGGAGGACCCATGCGCATCACCGCTTCCGCCATCTCGCTCAACGTCGCCGACCCGCAGGCCTCGGCGAAGTTCGTCATCGACCACCTCGGGTTCACCGAGAAGATGTCCGCCGACGGGTTCGTCTCGCTGGAGCGACCGGACGCCGGGATGAACCTCATCTACCTGCGCACCGGGCTGCCGACCTTCAAGCCCACGAGCGCGGCGGGCAGCGCGGGCGACGGGTTGCTCGTGGTGTTCGTGGTCGACGACATCGACGCCGAGTACGCGCGCCTCCGGGGCGAGGGGGCGCCGATCGTGACGCCCATCGAGACCGAGGAGTGGGGCGAACGGTACTTCCAGATGTCGGACCCGAACGGGATCGTCATCCAGCTCGTGCAGTGGGTATGACGACGAACGCCGGTGCGCGGTCCACGAGCGTGGATCGCGCACCGGCGCAAGAATTCTCAGGTCAGGAGAGGGCGGCGCGGAAGACCTCGACCGCCGGGGTCGACGGACGGCCGAGCAGCTTCTGCAGGTCGCCGGAGTCGACGTCGAGCACGCCGGCGGCGATGCCGGTGTCGGCGTCGGCCAGCGCCTTCGCGTACACGGCGGGCAGGCCGACCTGTTCGAGCACGGCCGCGTAGTCCGCCTCGGCGAGGTTCTCGTACCGCACCGTCTTACCGGCGGCCTCCGAAATGGACTGCGCCAGTTCGGCGTAGGTCAGCCGCTCGTCACCACCGAGCTCGTAGACCCGGCCCTCGTGACCGTCGGTGGTGAGCACGCGCGCGGCGGCGGCCGCGTAGTCCGCGCGGGACGCACCGGCCACCCGGCCCTGGCCCGCCGCGCCGTGCAGCACGCCGGATTCCACCGCGTGCGCGAGACCGCCGAGGTAGTTCTCCCAGTACCAGCTGTTGCGCAGCAGCGTGTACGGCACGGTGGACTCGGCCAATACCGCCTCGGTGCCGCGGTGCTCCTGCGCCAGGATCAGCGGGTTCTCGGTGGCGCCGGGAATGCTCGTGTAGGCGAGCAGCTGTACGCCCGCGCGCTCGGCTGCGCGAATCACGGTGGTGTGCTGCGCGACTCGCTCACCGAACTCGGTGCCGGAGATCAGCAGCAGCCGGTCGACGCCCGCCAGCGCACGGTCCAGCGCGGCGGCGTCACCGTAGTCGGCCCGACGCACGTCGACGCCACGCTCGGCCAGGTCGGCGACCTTCTGCGGATCGCGCACGATCGCGACGACGGGCGCTTCGCCCGCGCGCAGCAGTTCCTCGACGACGAGCCGGCCCAGCTGTCCGCTTGCCCCTGCGATGGCGACGGTCATGACTTCCTCCAGAGTTCTGTACTGATCTGCTCGTACTAACTATTAGTAAGCACTATGCATTCCGCAAACACTTTGGTCAAGTCGGGTACTATCGAAGACATGGACACCCAGCGCATTCCGTCGGCGGACACCGACGACCCCACGCTGGAAGCCGACGTCTTCGCGCGAAACTGCACGTCGCGGCCAGTTTTGCAGAATGTGACCAGCCGCTGGGGCATCCTCGCCATGGTGGCGCTGCGGGAGGGGCCGTACCGATTCAGCGCGCTGCGCAGGCGCGTCGACGGTGTGAGCGAACGCATGCTCTCGCAGACATTGCAGGCCCTGGAGCGCGACGGCATGGTGCATCGCGAGGTGCAGGAGACCATCCCGCCGCGCGTCGAATACACCCTCACCGAACTCGGCGCCGAGGTGGCCGACCAGCTCGAGGCGCTCATTCAGGTGGTGGAGACGAACATGCCACGGGTCCACGAGGCCCAGGCCGCCTATCACCGCGATTGATCGCGCCCGCCGGGAACGACCGCGCCCGGCGATCGGTTGCAGGTGACATGGAACTCTCCGAAGCCGTCGATTTCGCTCGCTCCGCTCGCCGTTCCGTGCTGACCACCATCCGCCGCAACGGCAGGCCGCAGCTGTCCAACGTGCTGCACGTCGTCGGAGACGACGACGTCATCCGCATCTCCATCACCGCCGACCGCGCCAAGTACCACAATCTGCGGCGCGACCCCTGGGCCGCGCTGCACGTCACCCGCGACGACTTCTTCGCCTATGCCGTCCTCGAAGGCACCGTCGAACTCACGCCCGTCGCCGCCGAACCCGATGACCCCACCGTCGAGGAACTCGTCGCCTACTACCGCTCGGTCTCCGGCGAACACCCCGACTGGTCCGATTACCGGCGCGCCATGGTCGAAGAACGCCGCGTCCTCGCCCTCTTCACCCCCACCAACGCCTACGGCATGCTCTGATCCACTCGCTCGCACATCGTCACCGGCCGAGCGCATTCGCCCTGCGGCGGCTCGTTCCGCCCGATAGACCCCGGCTCAGCGGGTGAGGAGTTGCGAGACGGAGAGGAAGGTGTAGCCGTCGGCGCGCAGTTCGGCGACTATGCGCGGGATCGCGGCGAGGGAGTCGGGGTTGCTCATGACGTGCAGCAGGACGATGGAGCCGGGGCGGACCTCGGCGACGGTTTCGCGGACGACGTCGTCGGTGCCGGCCACTGTGCCGGAGTCGGGTTCGACGTCCCACATGACGGTGGTGCGGTCGTGGTCGGCGAGATATTCGGGCAGCGACCAGAGTTTCTTGCCGTAGGGCGGGCGGAAGGTGATGGGGCCGAGGTAGCCGGTCTTCGCGATCTCGGCGTCGGTGTCCTCGATCTCGGCGCGCACGGTCTTGTCGGAGACGAACACCATCCGCCGGTGGTTGTAGGTGTGGTTACCGATCTCGTGGCCCGCGGCGGCGATCGCCCTGCCCGCCTCCGGCCGCGCCGCGAGATCCCGCCCGTTCAGGTAGAAGGTGGCGGTAATGCCCGCGTCGGCAAGGACTTTCAGCACTTCGGGCGCGCGGTCGGAAGGTCCGTCGTCGAGCGTCAGCGCGACCACCTTGTCCGCGGTGTCGACCCGATCCACCAGCCGCCCCGCCACCTGATAGGTGCGCGAGTTCATCAGGAAATAAGTGCCGACCCCCACCAGCACGACGAGCACGAGAGCGAGCGCGAACCCGATCGACCACCGGCGAAGCATCTTCGCTGTATATCAGAAAATCGCGCCGAACCACTGCGCGCCAACCGCATTCGGCCGACCGGAGCGCAACATCCCCGCTCTACCCAACCACCCCCGGGGCGAGTCTTACGAGCCCGTTCGCGGCCCGTCTCGCTTCCGAGCGGTCGAGACGCACGCGACGAAGTCGCAAGTCTTGACCGCTCGGAAAGCGAGACACTAGTGGGCCGCGAACACGCGCGCGCCAGCGCGCCAATGATTCAGAAGTTGATCATGTGGCCCGCGAGGCCGTGGATGGCCTCCTGCAGCGCCTCGCTGAGCGTCGGGTGGGTGTGCACGTTGCGGGCGAGCTCGTTGACCGTGAGGTCCCACTTCTGGGCCAGGGTCAGCTCGGGCAGCAGCTCCGAGACGTCGGGCCCGATCAGGTGGCCGCCGATCAGTTCGCCGTACTTGGCGTCGGAGATCAGCTTCACGAAACCGGTCGCGTCGCCGAGACCGTGCGCCTTGCCGTTGGCGGTGAACGGGAAGGTCGCGACCTTCACGTCGTAGCCCTCGGCGCGCGCCTGCTCCTCGGTGAGACCGAAGCTGGCCACCTGCGGCTGGCAGAAGGTGGCGCGCGGCATCATCCGGTAGTCGCCGAGGGTGAGGGTCTCCGCGCCGCCGATGGTCTCGGACGCGACCACGCCCTGCGCCTCCGCGACGTGCGCGAGCTGCAGCTTGCCGGTGACGTCACCGATGGCGTAGATGTGCGGCACGTTGGTGCGCATGTAGTCGTCGATGGCGATGGCGCCGCGCTCGAGCTGCACGCCGGTGTTCTCCAGGCCGTAGCCCTCCACCCGCGGCGCGAAGCCGACAGCCTGCAGCACCTTGTCGACGGTGACGGTCTCCACCGCGCCGGTCTTGTTGTCCTTGATCGAGACGGTGACCTTGGATCCGTCGTCGTTCATGGACTGCACGGCCGCACCGGTGGTGATGGTGATGCCGAGCTTCTTGTACGCCTTGGTGATCTCCTTGGAGACGTCGGCGTCCTCGTTGGGCAGCGCGCGGTCCAGGAACTCCACGATGCGCACGTCGACGCCGTAGTTCTTCAGGACGTAGCCGAACTCCATGCCGATCGCGCCCGCGCCGACGATGAGGATCGAACCGGGCAGGTCCCTGGTCAGGATCTGCTCTTCGTAGGTGACGACGTTGGCGCTGAGCTGGGTGCCGGGCAGCAGCTTGGTGACGGTGCCCGTCGCGATGATCACGTTGTCGAACGTGACGGTCTCGGTGCCGCCCTTGGACAGCTCCACCGCGAGCGTGTTCGCGTCGACGAAGGTGCCCTTGCCGTCGAACTCGTCGATCTTGTTCTTCTTCATCAGGAAGTGGACGCCCTTGACCCGGCCGTCCGCCACCTTGCGGCTGCGGTCGAACGCCGCGCCGAAGTCGAAGCTCGCCTCACCGGAAATACCGAAGGTCTTGGCTTCTTTGGTGAAAATGTGCGCGAGCTCGGCATTGCGCAGCAACGCCTTCGACGGGATGCAGCCCACGTTCAGGCACACACCGCCCCAGTATTTCTGCTCGACGATCGCTGTTCGCAGGCCGAGTTGAGCGGCACGGATCGCGGCGACATAACCGCCGGGACCAGCGCCGAGAACGACGACATCGTAGTGGGAAGTCACGTCACCGAGCCTAACTCCGCCGTGCGAAGTTCACCCACCGTGCCCCCGCTTCGGTGAGATGACGAACACGCGCGGTCGAATCGGCGCCGGACGGGCGCCGACGAGGCCGCGCCGAGCCGGGCGTGCGCGGCCTCGACCGCACTACTGTTGGCTCGTGACGAACAGCGGATCGAGCGGTGCGGGCCCGGCCCGGCCGCTCGATCCGATCGACGGCACCACCTCGACTCATCTCGTTCGCCTGGTCCGTGATGTCGTCCTGCTATCGAAGCCGGACCCCGCGCGGCTGGCCCGCATTCCCGCGATCGACGACGCCGCGCTGGCCGGTGAACTCAACCGGATTCCGCTGCGCTCGCTGGTCGATCTGTGGGAGCTGCTCGCGCAGAGCAGGCCGGAGCCGGGCACCGGTCTCGCGGTGGCGGCGGCCGCGCCCCTCGGCACCCTGACGACCTGGGACTACCTCGTCACCAACGGACCGACGCTGGCCGACGCACTGCGTTCCGCTCAGCCCTATCACCGGCTGGTGACCGCCGCCGAGGAGGGCTTCGAGCTGGACCATCCCGGCGAACTCACCGTCGGCTACCGCACCTCGGCGGGCGACCCCGCGGTCGCCGCGGTGGTCAACGAGTACGTCCTCGCCTACTACCTGCGGCGCGCCCGCGAGGCGACCGGACGCCCGGTGATCCCTGTCCGCCTCACCTTCAGCCGGTCCGCTCCCGCCGGCCACGGCGCGCTGACCGCCGCCTTCGGCACGGATCGCATCGAGTTCGACGCACCGGCCGACACCATCACCTTCTCCGCGGCCGACGCCGCCGCGCCGCTCCCACGCGCCGACCCGATGCTCGCCGACCTGCTCCGCAGCCACGCCGACCTGGTGCTGGCGGCGGCCAAGCCGGTCCCCGGCCCGCTGGAGTCCTTCCGCCTCGCCCTGAACGCGACCCTCGACGACGGCCAACCATCACTCGCCGCGGTCGCCCGCCGCCTGGCCGTGAGCCCACGCACCTTGCAGCGTCAGCTCGCCGAACACGACACCGGCTGGCGCCACGAGGTCGACCTCGCCCGCTACGAACGCGCGAAATCCCTTCTGGACCAGGGGTTCACCACCGCCACCGTGGCCCAACGTCTCGGCTTCACCGACGACCGCGCCCTCCGCAAAGCCTTCCACCGCTGGACCGGCACACCCCCAACCGCCCGGCGGCACACCTGACGCGCCGCCCCCACACGCCTCGCAGAGCAATCAGCCCTGCAGGCGCGATGGCGTCCTCACACACCTTCGTCCTCACACACCTTGCACACGCCTCACAGAGCGCTCAGCCCCTGCGAGGCGTGTGAAGTCTTTGCGAGGCTGCGGCCAGCGGGGCACATCGTTGAGCAGGGTTGGCGCGTGGGGGCCGGGTGGTGGCGCCGCGGGACCTGGGAAGGCGTTGGGGGTGGTCATAACGTCGGAGGCACCGGATCGAATGGTTCGGAATGTTCTCGGAGAAAGCGCGAAACAGATGAGCAATCAACCGATTTCAACCGCGGTGGTGCCGGTGAGCACTCGCGAGATCCAGCTGGCGTCGCGTCCCGGTGGTGCGCCGACCGCGGCGAACTTCGCGTTGGTGACCCGCCCGATTCCCGAACTCGCGGACGGCCAGATTCTGGTGCGCAACACCTGGATGTCGGTCGATCCGTACATGCGCGGGCGGATGGACGATCGCCCGTCCTACATCGCTCCGTTCCAGGTCGGCGAGGCCATGGAGGGCTCGGCGGTCGGGGAGGTGATCGCCTCGCGGGCGGCGCGGATCGCCGTGGGCGATCAGGTGACCCACTTCGGGGGCTGGCGCGAGCACGCGGTGCTCGACGCGGAGCTGGCGACGCCGATCGACACGACCGCGGCCGCGCCGCAGCACTTCCTCGGCGCGCTCGGGACCACCGGCCTCACCGCGTACGCGGCGCTGACCGACGTGGCGCCGGTCCGGCCCGGCGACACCGTCTTCGTTTCGGCGGCGGCGGGCGCGGTGGGCAGCGTCGCCGGGCAGATCGCCAAGGCGCTGGGGGCGGGACGCGTCATCGGCTCGGCGGGCGGACCCGCGAAAACGAGCCTGCTGCTGGACGAATTCGGGTTCGACGCCGCCATCGACTACCGCGCGGGCGATCTGGCCGGACAACTCGCGGCGGCCGCCCCGGAGGGTATCGATGTCTACCTGGACAGCGTCGGCGGCGAGCACCTGCGCGTCGCCGTGGCGGCCATGCGACCGAAGGGACGCGTGGCGCTGGTCGGCGCGATCAGCGGCTACAACGGCGCGACAGGCGAGCCGGGCCCGGACCTGTATCTGGCCGCCACCAAGGAGGTTTCGCTGCGCGGCATGCTGGTGACCAGCTACTTCCCGGTCTTCGGCGAGTACATCGCCAAGGCCGCCGCCTGGCTCGCCGACGGCACCCTGCGCACCAGGGAAACCGTCTACGAAGGGCTCGATCAGGCGCCCGCCGCGTTCCTCGGCGTGCTGTCCGGCGCCAACACCGGAAAAATGCTCGTGCGACTGGGGTGAGGGCGAACTCGAGGTCCCGCCGGACACCACCGTCCGCTCCTACCGGCTGAGCCGGGTCAACTCCGCCACACCTGCTCGGCAACCCGACGGAAATTCCCGCCGAGCACCGCGGCTCGCTCCTCCTCGGTGAACCCGCGCGCGGCGAGTTCCGCGTCCAACCCCGCCCCCACGCCGACGCCGAGCAGGTCCTCCGGCGGAACCCATTGCAGTGGGCCCCATTTGGTGTATGTCTCGGAGAACGCCGTGGGGTTCGCGAGCAGTTCGGCGTTGAAGTCGGCGGCGTCGAAGGAGTAGTCGGAGCCGACGCCGATGTGCTCGATGCCGACCAGGTCCGCGCCGTAGCGGATGTGGTCGGCCATCGCCGCGACGCGCTCGGCTCGCTCGTCGGCCGCATTGCGGCCCAGGAAGATTCCCACTCCGTTGATGCCGATGACGCCGCCGGTCTCGGCGCAGGCCCTGGCTTGTTCGTCGGTGATATTGCGCGGGTGATCCCACAGCGCGGCGAAATTGGCGTGGCTGTAGATCATCGGCACAGCGGTGCACGTGGCGAGGTCGAGCCCCGTGCGCCGGGAACAGTGCGAGCCGTCGACGAACACGCCGACCTCGTTGAGCTTGCGCACCAGGTCCCTGCCGTAGGCGGTGAGGCCGGTGTCCTCGGTGTCCAGGCAACCGCAGCCTGCGGCGTTGGCGTGGTTGTAGGTCGGCAGCAGCGAGCGCACGCCGAGTTCGTGGAACACCTCGACGTTGTCCAGGTCGCCGCCGAGCGGACCGGCGTCCTCGAGATCGAAGGAGAGCGCGATCCGCTCCGGATCGCCGATATCGTCCAGACCGGCGATGAGCCGGAATCGCCCGTCCGCCAGCGCATCCCGGCGGAACTGCCGCACCAGTGCCAGCGCGTCGGCGGTGTTCTGCCGCGAGTATCCGATGTTCACCGACAGGTGGGAGCCGAGCGGATACCTGGCCAGCTCCGTGATGTCCGCGGAGGGCAGCAGCGGCAGACAGCAGTGCTGTTCCCACAGGAAGGGGGGCAAATCGGACTCCTGTCGCTCGGTACGGGATTCCGATCCTAGAAGCAGGGTCGAACGAAACCCGTCCGAGACTCGAGCGTGCGCACGGTGAAGGGCGGTACGCGAGGCGGCGAATTCGAGACTGATCCGCGACCCGACTGCGGCTAACGGATCATCCGATTCGACCGATTTCCAAGATGTTTCAATCCCCCACTGCCCAAGGTGGTGCGACGTGCATCGCTTCCTCGTGCTGATTTCCGCGCTGGTCGCCGGAATCGGACTCCTGATCATCCCCGGCCCTGCGCTCGCGGCTCCCTCCTCCTGCGGAGTGGACTGGGGTTCGCTGGACAGGTCGAACCCGAGCCATTCGACTGCTCCGATCACGAATGTGCGTTCCGGTCGCCACCAGTGTTTCGACCGGCTCGTCATCGATGTCGCGGGCCCGGTCACCGGCTACCGGGCAGGCTACGTCGGCTCGGTGACCATGGACGCGTCGGGCGCGCCCGTGCCGCTGCGCGGCGACGCGTTCCTCAGCGTGACGGTGCACGCGCCCGCCTACGACGACGCGGGCAACGGCACCTACCACCCGGACGATCGCGCCGAACTGGCCAGAGTCGGCGGCTATCAAACCCTCCGTCAGGTCGCCTGGGCGGGTTCCTTCGAAGGTCAGACCACCTTCGGCGTCGGCGTGCGCGCGCGGCTGCCGTTTCGGGTGTACACGCTGGACGGACCCGGCGCAGGATCGCGGGTCGTGCTCGACGTCGCACACTTCTGGTAACCGCGCACGCAGGGACGACGTCGCTCAGCAACAATGTTGGCATGAGGGAACGCAGTGAGCGAATCATGTGCCAGCGCGCTTCGCGCATGCCGGAGCCGAGCGCCAGCGAGGCGAAGGCATGAGCGGCGTTGAGCAGAATGTGACGGATCCTTACCTCTGGCTCGAAGAAGTGACCGGCGAGCGACCCCTGGAATGGGCGCGCGCACACAACGAGGTGGTCGGTCAGCGCTTCGCCTCGACCGAGCGGTTCACCGACCTGGAGCACCGCATCCTGGACATGCTCGATACCGACACCAAGATCGCCTATCCGGGCCGTCGCGGGCGCTGGCTGTACAACTTCTGGCGCGACGCCGAGCACCCGCGCGGCCTGTGGCGCCGCACCACGTTCGCCGAGTACGCCAAGGAATCGCCCGACTGGGACGTCCTGATCGACCTGGACGCCCTGGCCGACGCCGAGGACGAGAACTGGGTGTGGGGCGGCGCGGCGGTGCTGCGCCCCGAGCAGTCGCGCGCGCTCATCAGCCTGTCCCGAGGCGGCGCCGATGCCAAGGTCGTTCGCGAATTCGACATCGAGCGAAGAGAATTCATCGCCCCGGCGGACGGCGGCTACTTCCTGCCCGAGGCGAAGTCGGAGATCAGGTGGATCGACGTCGACTCGGTGTACGTCGGCACCGATTTCGGTCCTGGTTCGCTGACCGAATCCGGGTATCCGCGCATCGCCAAGCGCTGGCAGCGGGGCACCGAACTCGCGGAGGCCGAAACGGTTTTCGAGGGCACGGTGGACGACGTCGCCGTGTCGGCGGGCTATGACCGCACCCCCGGCTACGAACGCCACTTCGTCGGTCGCGCCACCGACTTCTTCAACGAAGAGGTGCACCTCATCGAGCCGGACGGGTCGCTACGCCACATCGACGTGCCCAGCGACGCCAGCGAATCCTGGTACAAGGACTGGCTGCTGGTCCGGCTGAAGTCGCCGTGGGAGGTGGGCGGCGTGGCCTATCCGGCCGGCGCCCTGCTCGCCACCGATTTCGAGAGTTTCCTCGCGGGCGCAAGGGAATTCGAGGCGCTCTTCACCCCCGACGCGCACACCTCGCTGCACGGCTACGGCTGGACCGAGAACCACCTGCTGCTCATCACCCTGCAAGACGTGCAGACCAAGCTGCACGTGCTGACCCCGGGGCCGGCCGGCTGGACCATCGAGCCGCTGGCCGACACCCCGCCGATGGCGACGACCAGCGTCATGAACCTGGACCCGCTGGAGGGCGGCGACGAGTTCATGCTCACCACGAGCGGATTCACCACGCCCGCCACGCTGCTGGCCAGCGCGGTCGGCGGCAGCCCCGAGCAGCTCAAACAGGAGCCCGCCTTCTTCGACGCGGACGGTGTGGAGACCGAGCAGTTCTTCGCCCGTTCCGACGACGGAACGATGGTGCCGTACTTCGTGATTCGGCATCGCGACCGCAAGGACGTCCCCGGTCCCACCGTCATGTCCGGCTACGGCGGCTTCGAGGTCTCCCGCACGCCCGCCTACAGCGGCGCCTCCGGCATGGGCTGGCTGGAACGCGGCGGCACCTGGGTGATGACCAACATCCGCGGCGGCGGCGAGTACGGCCCGGAATGGCACACCTCGGTGCAGAAAGCCAACCGCCACAAGGTGTACGAGGATTTCGCGGCCATCGCCAGGGATCTGGTCGATCGCGGCATCACCACGCCCGGACAGCTCGGCGCGGTGGGCGGCAGCAATGGCGGTCTGCTGATGGGCGTGATGCTGACCAGGTACCCGGAGCTGTTCGGCGCCATCGTCTGCCAGGTCCCGCTGCTCGACATGAAGCGCTACCACCTGCTGCTGGCGGGCGCCTCGTGGATGGCGGAGTACGGCGACCCGGACAAGCCGGAGGAGTGGGAGTACATCGGCAAGTACTCGCCGTACCAGAACTCCCGGGCCGACGCCGACTACCCGCCGATCCTGATCACCACCTCCACCCGCGACGACCGCGTGCACCCCGGTCACGCCCGCAAGATGGCGGCGCTGCTCGAGGAGCAGGGCCACACGTTCTGGTACCACGAGAACATCGAGGGCGGGCACGGCGGCGCGGCGGACAACAAGCAGATGGCGTTCCAGGCCGCGCTCATCTACGAGTTCTTCACCCAGATGCTCATCGAGGGCGGCGAACGATCGGCCGACTGAACTACGCGCGGCTCGGCGTCTACCATGGCCGCACGGTAGACGCCGAGGACGGAACCGATTTCGACAGCGGCGTCGACGCCATGCTCTACGGATTCGCGGGCAGGCCGGCTACCCGCCGCGTGATCACCGGTCGCGCAGCCACTTCTCGATGCGGTCGACGGTGGAGTTCGGATCCGGGATCCAGCCGTTGTGTCCCAGCCGTTCCGGCTGATGCCACGCGGTCAGCTCGGCATCGGGCATCTTGCCGATCAGGTGCTCGGCCGACCCGCGCGGGGTGAGCTCGTCGCCCGCGATGGTGACCGACAGCACCGGGAGCTTCAGCCGGGCGATGCGTTCCTCGTAGTCGATATCGGCGCCGACCGGCGCGAACCGGCCGGTGCGCGCCAGCCGCGCCCAATCGGAGATGAGCACCTTCGACTGGGGACCGAAGCCGCCGACGGTGATCCGATCGCCCGGCCAGAAACCGGCGAGGCTGGCGGTCAGCGAGGCCGCCGCGGTGCCGAACAGCATGCCGGGACTGAACAACCCGGGATAGCCCCGGTAGTATGGCGTGCCGGAGGCGACGAGGATCAAACCGCCCAGCCTGCCGCGGATTCGCGCCGCGTACATGACGGCGAGCTGACCGCCCATGCTGTGTCCGAGCAGATACGGCGTGCTGGTCGGGAACCGGTCGCGCACCACCTGGAAGATCGCGGGGAAGTCCACCGACACCAGCTCGTGGTAGCCGTAGGTGCTGGTCGGGCTCGGCCGGGGCCGACTGTCGCCGTTGCCGCGCATTTCGCCGATGGCGGCGTCGAATCCGCGCGCGGCGAGCTGCTCGGCGACCAGTTCGTAGTAGGCGCCGGGTACGCCGAGCCCCGGCACGATCACCACGACCGGACGCGGCGCGTCGGGCGTGACCGCATGCCGGTGCTGACCCACGGCCGGGATCAACCGCACCGGGATGGTGCTGCCGTCCGGCACCTGGATCGGAACTGTCTCCATGCAGCGCACGCTACCGCGCGGCGTCGCGTACCGCCGCGCGGGCAGCCGACCACCCGGTCCGCTACGCGCCGACCGCACCCATGATCACTCGGCTGAGCACGCGGATCACGTCGTCCAGCGGCGGGCGCGGATCCGAACCGCTCCACGAATCCACCACGTAGTTCACAGCGCCGATGATCGCCAGCACCCGCATTTCGTAGTCGCCGGGCGGGATTTCCCCCTGCATGGCCGCGTCCTCGGCGGCGCTGGCCAGCAGCGAGCCCCACACCCGGCGTAGCTCCAGGCGGAACTTCTCCACCTTCGGTCCGGCGCCGACCACCTCGACGAGCGCTACCCGCGCTTTGCGCGGATCCGACCCGATGGACTCGACGTAAGCGCGCACCGCGGCATCGATGAGCTCCAGCGCCGACGCGTCGGTCTTCTTGTCCAACGCGGCCGTCACCGCTTCGCGCGACTCCTTGTCGATTTGCTCGTATAGCTCGAGTAGGAGTGACTCGCGGCCGGTGAACTCCTCGTAGAACTGTCGTGAGGAGAGCCCGGCGTCTTTACAGATGGCGCCCACCGAACTATTGGCGTATCCGTCGCGCGCAAAGACCGTCAGGCCTGATTCCAGAAAACGCGCACGCCGCTGGCGTTGCCGGTCCTCTACGGGTTGCCCGGCATACATTCGTCCCGTATTCGCATCCTGTGACATTGCGCCAGACAATACCGAAGGGCCCGATCCCCTCGTCATGGATCGGGCCCTTCGTCTCAACCTTCGACCGACCGCGCGTTAGCCGAAAGTTGGCAGCCTGGTAGCTAGATCAACCATTCCTCCGATCCGACCATCGTGACTCCCTTGTCACTGGCTGTTTGCCGAAAGGGACGATACCCAGTGATGCGCCGCGCCGGAAGGCTTTTGGAGGAAATTAGTAGAACTTTTTTCGGACGAACCGGTCCCTCTTCTTCACACGGCGTCGCCGCTGGTCGACAACAGTTCCGGCAGCGCGGCGACGGAGTCGATCACATGGTCCGGTGCCGTTATGGCCGCCGCGAGCACGCCGGGCCGGAATTTGCCGGTGCGAACCAGCACCCCGGACATGCCGACGGCTTGCCCGGCCAGCACATCGGAATGCAAGTCGTCGCCGACCATCACGATCTCGGCGGGCTCCAGGCCCATGAGTTGCGCGCAGGTGCGAAACCCTGTGGGAGCGGGCTTGCCGACCACCTCGATCTCCGCGTTGCCCGCCGCCGAAAGCCCCGGTAGGTACGCGCCCGCGTCGATCCGCAGTCCGTCGTCGGTGGCCCAGGTGAGGCCGCCCTGCATCGCAACGGCGGGCACGCCGTCCAGCATGAGCTCGGCAACGCGACTGAGCGCGCGGTGCGTGAATTCCGTTCCGGCGCCGCCGATCACCACCACATCGGGACGGTCCTCGACGAGCTCGAGCCCGGCGAGATCCTCGGCGATGTCCCCGTGATTCAACAACCAGACCCGGGCACCCGGATAGCGGCGCCGCAGAAATTCGGCGGTCAACCGGCCCGCCGTGACGATTTCCCCGGTATCGATCTCGAATCCGGCGCTCTGCAATCGTTTGCCGATCTCGGCGCAGGTGCGTGACGTGGTGTTGGTGAGAAATGCTCGGCGCAAACCCCTTTCGCGCAATTCGCGCACGGCGGACGACGCTCCGTCGATCGGCCGCCAGGAAGTAACCAGCACGCCGTCGATGTCGTAGAGCACGCCTCTGATCTCGCCGCCCGACATGAATTCAGCCTACGACCGCATCGGGCGTCCCGCACGCGGACCGGCCGCAGGTCTGCGCGCCCACCGCCACGCGCCCGGCGCGACGCGGCGTCGCCCGGCGCCGGCACCCGCTCGTCGGTCGGTCTCCCAGGGAGGATCGACGTGCGCGGCGCCGGAATCACTGGGCTGCAACGGGTTCGGACGCCATCGAGCGCCCCGGCGCCAAGGTGGCGGCGACCATCGCCAGCGCCGGCAGGAACACCTGGGCTCCGTCGACGTCGAAGTACTCATCCAGCAGCAGAATGCCGAGGGCAGCGGCTGCGTGCTCTGCGCCGAGCACCGCATCGACGACATCGGTCACGGGACTACCGTTCGGATGCGCGCCAACCCAGGCACGGCGCGACTTCGGCGGCGATCAGCTCGATCGATCGCAGGCTCGCTCGCTGGTCGGGGTCGACGGGATGGATCTGGACGATGAGGTCGGTGGCATCGGCCACCGCGGTGTCGGCCGCGAGGGCCGCCGCGACCTCGTCGGGGGTGCCGACGTAGGAGTCGCGCAGCACCTCCTCGACGGACTCGGCGAACTCCGGAATGCCCGCGGCGCGCAGATGTTCGAGAAATCGCAGCGCGCCGCGTTCGGCCAGACGTGTCGCCGACTCGTGGTCGTCGGCGACGAACACGCTGCGCGAGGCCCCGATGCGGGGCGCGATGTCCGCGGGCAGCGCGGCCGAGTACGCCTCGATCAGCGCGCGCTGCACCTCGTCGAGCCGTGCATGGGGCGCGGCGCGATCGCGCGGCTGTGTCCGCGAAAGCAGCAGACCCGCGCCCGCCGCGCCCGCGAGTTGCGCTCCTGACACGGAAAATGTTGCGTGCCAAAGGTTCTCACGCAGCGTTTCGGTGCGCGGGTGCAGGCTCCGGCCGGGAACCAGCTCCTCGCCGCGCAGGGCCGAGGTCGCCTTGGCCAGCTTGTCGGCGTACACCCGCTGCCGGTCCTCGCTCGCCACCCCGAAAAGCTCGAAGGAACTCTTGGAACCCCCGCTGCCGAAACCCAATTCGAGGCGGCCGCCGGAGAGAACATCCAGCACGGCGGCGTCCTCCGCGACCCGGATCGGATCTTCCAGCCCGAGCGTCACGATCGCGGTCCCGAGCCTGATGCGGCTCGTCTTCGCCGCCGCGTGCGCGAGAAACACCAGCGGCGAGGGCAATCCGCCCTCCGCGGGGTCCACGTGGTGCTGTGCGACCCAGGCCACGTCGTAGCCGAGGCGCTCGGCCAGCTCGATCTGCTCCAGCGCGTAGCGGTACACCTCGGCGGCGTCGTGGCGGTCCTCGGAACGGACCAGCCGGGTGAACAGGCCGAGACGTTTACTACTCATGCGGTCACCTTTCCCAGGTACGCGTCGCGGACGGCAACATTGTCCAGCAGTTCCTCTGCGCTGCCGCGCAACACGATCTGTCCGCCGCGCAGCACGTCGCCGGTGTGCGCGATGGACAGTGCCGGCTCGGCCTGCTCCCAGGGTGCGGAAGATTCGGACAAGCGTCCTGGTTCGGTACTACTTCCCCGGCGCGTCCTGCGCGCGGGTCGCTTCGTAGGCGTCGGCGCAGCGGGTGAGCAGGTCGCGGAGGGTCTCGCGTTCGGCTGCGGAGAACGACGCGTCGACCGCCCGCTCCACCCGGATCGCGCGCGCGTCGGCGTCTTCCATGGCCGCTTCGCCGCGTTCGGTGAGGCGGGTCTCCAGCACGTTCTTGTGCCACGCGTGCGGGGTCCGTTCGATGAACCCCCGCTCCTGCAAGTTGCCGAGCACGGTGTTCATGGTCGGCGGCGTGACGCCGCAGAGCCGGGCGAGGGCGGCGGCGGAGATCCCCGGGTTCTCGGAGAGGTGCAGCAGCGCGGAGTACTGGGCCACCGTGACGCCCGCGGGCTTCAGCGCGGCGTTCTTCGCCGTGTTCAGCGCCTGCTCCGCGCGCTTCACATACGAGCCGATGCGTTCGGAGGCGGGCATGGACGTCATGCCTGGCATCGTATCCGCTCGTTATTTCATTAGAGTCTTGACGAACATTAGAACTCTAATCTATGTTCGCATTCGATCTACAACAGAAGACGAAAGGCTCGAGCATGCCAACCACACGCCCACTGGCGATCGCAGCTCTCGCGCTGGCAGCCGCGCTCTCCGCGTGCGGCTCCCCCGACGACAGCCCGCGCGTCGCCACCGCCTACGAACTCCCCGGCGATCGCGTCTATCCCGAAGGCATCGCGCTGGATGCGCGCACCGGCGACACCTACGTCGGCTCGTACACCACCGGCGCGATCTACCGCGCCACCCCTGGCGCGGAGAAGGCGAAGGTCTTCCTGCCCGAGGGCGCCGACGGGCGAAAGACCGCCAACGGAATGAAAGTGGACGGGGCAGGCCGACTCTGGGTGACCGACTCGACCACCGGTGTCGCCGTGTACGACACCGGCAACCGCGCGCTGATCGCGCGGTTCGACGTGCCCGGCGCCGACCCGCGCTTCGTCAACGACGTCGTCATCACGCCGGACGGCACCGCCTACCTCACCGACAGCGTCCGCGCGGTGGTCTACCGGGTCACGCCCGATCAGGTGACCGCGGCCGCCGCGCAGGGCGGACGCGGGGAACTGACACCGCGATTCGAGCTGGCGGGCGTCATCGAGCCGCGCGAGCCAGGAGGATTCAGTCTCAACGGCTTGGTCGCGGACTCCTCCGGCCGCTACCTGCTGGTCGTCGACATGGTCGGCGGCGACCTCTATCGCGTCGACCTCACCGCCGACGCACCGATCCGCAAGGTCGACCTGCGCGGCGGCGACCTGATCAACGCCGACGGCCTCGACCTGCGCGGCGACACCCTGTGGGTGGCGCACAACAGGACCAACACGATCTCGCGCTGGACCCTGAGCGAGGACGGCGCCGCGGCGCGGCCGGCCGCACGGCTCACCGACGAGTCGCTCGGCATCCCAACCACTTTGGTGCGCGACGACGAGCGCACGCTGGTGGTCGCTTCGCAGTTCGACAAGGGCGGACCGATGGGGGCGGGCACTCCGGGCGTCTTCCGCGTCGTCGCGGTGAACGGTATCTGAGCCTTTAGGGTGAGCGGCATGGTGACCGCACTGCTCTACGGTCTAGGCACCGCGGTGCCGTTGCTCGTCGGCGCGGCGATCGGACTGCGCTGGACGCTGCCGAGGGCGCTGCTCGCCTCGCTGATGGCCTTCGGCTCCGGCACCATGATCGCCGCGGTCTCTTCGGAACTGTTCGCACCGGCCTTCCACCAGGCGGGTGTGCTGATCGCCGGTGCGGCGCTGTTCGCGGGCGCCGGGGTCTACGTGGTCGCCAGCCATCTGATCGAGACCAGGCTGGGTCCGGCCGCCATCGGCTGGGCGCTGATGCTCGGCACCATTCTGGACGGCGTGCCGGAGAACACCGCGCTCGGCGTCTCGCTGACCTCGGGCGGCGGGCTGGTGCTGCTGGTCGCGGTGGCCGTCGGCAATGTGCCGGAGGCCATCGGCGGCGCGGCGCTGATGCGTCGCGAACACGGTTTCGAACAGGTCCGCGCGTTCGGACTGTGGGCGGCGACGGGCGCCGTGCTCGTTCTGGTGACCGTGCTGGGAAACAGTCTGTCGGACAATCTCTCCGCCACCCACATCAGTGCCGTGCAGGCATTCGCGGGTGGCGCGACCATTGCCGTGCTGGCGGATTCGCTCATGCCCGAGGCCTATCGCGAGGGCGGCTGGTGGGTCGGAATGGCCACGGCAGCAGGTTTTCTGGTCGCCTTCGTGCTCCAGGGCTGAATCCGCCGCAATAGCGACACGCGTATTTCCGGGGGTTGCGGTAGCGGTATTCGGTCCGGTGACATACGCTTCGCGCGGATGAAAACCGCCTCATGGAGGGACTATTGACCACTCCGAGCACGCCGGAGGACGGTGCAGGCGGAACCGATGTCCGGCGAACAATACCGTTGTCGCAGCTTGTCCACTTGATGGCCGAATACGAAAAGCTCGGCACACACCGCCAGACTTTCCTCCCCGCACCGGTGAGCGACACATTCGTGCGCGGATGCGGCATCGTCGCGGGCGGACTCGCCGCGGTCGGTGTCATCTGCGCGGCGGTGGGCTCGGTCGGGGGCGGAATCGCGGTCGGGGTCGTCGCGCTGCTGCCCGCCACACTGGCCTCGGTGCGCGGGCGACAGAACCGCCAGAACCGCTCGGCCCGGCTGGATCTGTTCGACCGCGGCATGACCGTGTACCGCTCCGGCGAGCAGATCGCCGGGTTCCGCTGGGACACGGCCGAAGTCCGGCAGCAGGTCATCCCGTTCCAGAACACCGCGCACACCGAATACTCGCTGGAGATGAGCGGTCCGGACGGGGCGCACGCGTCCTTCGACGACACCGAATTCGCCGACGCGCGCGAATGGGGCAGGGCGATCCAATCGGCCATCACCGGAACCCAGCTGCCGCGCGCCGTCGCCACCATCGACCGAGGCGACATCATGCAATTCGGCGATATCGGCTTGGACCTGACGGCCCTCATCTTCCGCAATCAGGTCTATCCCTGGGAACGCATCCAGCTCATCGACGCCCGCAGCGGCTTGGTCCGCATCAAGGTCGACGGCACCTGGATCTCCCTCGCCCCCGTCGCCGCCATCCCCAACTTCTACATCTTCAACGAACTGGCCGAACGCCTCCGCCTCCCGGCGACCGCCTGAGACCGGTTACGCCGAGTCGACTCCGTTCTGCCACAGCGTGATACGCGGAAGGCCGGTCCACCCGAGGGGTGGACCGGCCTTCGTGACTAGCGAGAACTCGCCGATCCGGGGATCAGAAGTCCATGCCGCCCATGCCACCGGTCGGGTCGCCGGCGGGAGCGGCGGCCTTCTCCGGCTTGTCGGCGACGACGGCCTCGGTGGTGAGGAACAGGGCCGCGATGGAGGCCGCGTTCTGCAGCGCCGAGCGGGTGACCTTGACCGGGTCGGCGACGCCGGCGGCCAGCAGGTCCTCGTACTCGCCGGAGTCGGCGTTCAGGCCGGAACCCGCGGGCAGGTTCGAGACCTTCTCGGCGACCACGCCGGGCTCCAGGCCGGCGTTGAAGGCGATCTGCTTCAGCGGAGCCGACAGCGCGACGCGCACGATGTTCGCGCCGGTGGCCTCGTCACCGGTCAGGTTCAGCGCGTCCAGCGCCGGAGCCGACTGCAGCAGGGCCACGCCACCACCGGCGACGATGCCCTCTTCGACGGCAGCCTTCGCGTTGCGGACGGCGTCCTCGATGCGGTGCTTGCGCTCCTTGAGCTCGACCTCGGTGGCCGCGCCCGCCTTGATGACCGCGACACCGCCGGCCAGCTTGGCCAGACGCTCCTGCAGCTTCTCACGGTCGTAGTCCGAGTCCGAGTTCTCGATCTCGGTGCGGATCTGCGCAACGCGGCCCTTGATGGCCTCCGCGTCGCCCGCGCCCTCGACGATGGTGGTCTCGTCCTTGCTGATGACGACCTTGCGGGCCTGGCCGAGCAGCTCGATGCCCGCGGTCTCCAGGGAGAGGCCGACCTCTTCGCTGATGACCTCGCCGCCGGTCAGGATGGCGATGTCGGCCAGCTGGGCCTTGCGGCGGTCACCGAAGCCCGGGGCCTTGACGGCGACGGACTTGAAGGTGCCACGGATCTTGTTCACGACCAGGGTCGACAGGGCCTCGCCCTCGACGTCCTCGGCGATGATCAGCAGCGGCTTGCCGGCCTGGATGACCTTCTCCAGCAGCGGCAGCAGGTCCTTGACGGTCGAGATCTTCGAGCCGACCAGCAGCAGGTACGGGTCCTCGAGGACCGCTTCCTGACGCTCCGGGTCGGTGACGAAGTAACCGGAGATGTAGCCCTTGTCGAAGCGCATGCCCTCGGTCAGCTCCAGCTGGAGGCCGAAGGTGTTGCTCTCCTCGACGGTGATGACGCCTTCCTTGCCGACCTTGTCCATGGCCTCGGCGATCAGCTCACCGATGGACGCGTCGCCGGCCGAGATACCGGCGGTGGCAGCGATCTGCTCCTTGGTCTCGACCTCCTTGGCGGTGTCGAGCAGCTTGGCGGTGACGGCCTCGACGGCCTTCTCGATGCCGCGCTTCAGACCCAGCGGGTTCGCGCCGGCCGCGACGTTGCGCAGGCCCTCGCGCACCAGCGCCTGAGCCAGGACGGTGGCGGTGGTGGTGCCGTCGCCCGCGACGTCGTCGGTCTTCTTGGCGACTTCCTTGACCAGCTCGGCGCCGATCTTCTCGTACGGGTCCTCCAGCTCGATCTCCTTGGCGATGGACACACCATCGTTGGTGATCGTGGGAGCGCCCCACTTCTTCTCCAGGACAACGTTGCGACCCTTGGGGCCCAGCGTCACCTTGACCGCGTCGGCGAGGCTGTTCAGACCCCGCTCGAGGCCGCGACGGGCCTCTTCGTCGTACGCAATTGTCTTGGCCATTGCGTTGAGATCCTCCATTAGTAATGGGGCTGACACACAGGACGACCCCTTTCGGATCGCCCCATTTACGCTGGCCAGGTTCGGTGCCCGCGACGGACGACCGAGGGTGTCGATGAAACCCGGTCTCACCGTCCCGACCCTGGCACTCACAGGTCGAGAGTGCCAAAGCCATTTCTAGCACTCGAGGGTGGCGAGTGCAAGGTTCGGGGCGGACCGGGCGCACCTCCGGCGGTGCGCGGTCCCCGGGCGGGCTCGGGTCTCAGTGCCGGTCGTCGATGCGCAGAACCAGCGCGACGAACGCGTCGGTGCGGCGATCCTCCGGCGTCCTCGGTTCCTCGTTGTCCACGGTGACGAGCTCGGCGTCGTGCAGCAATAGCTCGGCCTCGATGCGCATGATGGCCCGGATGAACGGTGGCGCCACCTCGGGCGGCAGATCGCCGTTCACGATGTATTCGCCGTCCGGCCCGGATTCGGTGGAAACATACGACAGGGCGAGCAACAGGTCCGCGCGATGTTCACCCGCGACTAGGTCGGAATCCGTGTCTGCCGATTCATCCGCCATCGCTATAGCTTAGCGGTCGACGGTGACGACATTCGGCCGAGCAACCGGCGGGCACACTCCGCACCCTCCCTCCCGCAGCGCCCCGGACCCGAATCAGGGGCTCACGGCTGAGTCTGCGGAAATTCGCGTCCGCACGGACCCCCTACAGTGACCAGGTGAGTGTTGGACCCGGCCGGGATGCGATCGAGGAAGTCCTGGCACAGCTGTACGGCGAGCTACAACCAGTGCACTGGACGGTCGGGCACCCCTGGTCATTGGGCGGACCCGACCCGCTGGAGGGTGTCAGCGCGTACCCGCGGACCGATCCGGTCCCGCATTGGCACTACATCGGGTACGGCATGAGCGAGCTCGGCGAGAAGGAATGGGACGACCCGGCGGTCTCCGGGTGGGGGTTCGAGTTCACCTTCCGGCTCGCCGGCGACATCGGCGCGGCGCAGGCGCCGATCTGGCCCGCACACTTCCTGCAGGATCTCGCCAGGTACGTCTTCCAGTCGGGCAAGTGGTTCGAGCCGGGCCACACCATCAAGGCGAACGGGCCCCTCGCCGCCGACCGGCCCGATTCGGCGATCCAGGCCGTCGGCTTCGTCACCGACCCGGAGCTGGGCGCCATCGCCACCCCCAACGGCCGGGTCGCATTCCTCCAGATCGTCGGCCTGACGAAGACCGAGTACCAGGCCGCGCTGGGCGGAAAACTGCTCGCCCTGTTGGACGGCCTCGCGCCGCGGCTGCCGCTGTTCGTCACCGATATCGATCGGGAATCGCTGGTCGCCGCGCCCAAGCCGCAGGCGCAGTGGCCACGTTGGGGCGGCGGATTGCGCGGGCGCGCGTAGATTCCGCGGTGGAACACGATCGCGTTCGATCCCGAAAGGGGACGAGATGGGCGGACTGCCGTTCGATTCGATGTACCGGCACGGGTTCGCCCGGGTCGCGGTCGCGGTGCCGAGGGTGCAGGTCGCCGATCCGGCGTACAACGTCGAGGAGACGCTGCGCCTGGCGCGTCAGGCGGCCGCCGACGGCGCGGTGCTGACAGTGTTTCCCGAGCTCGGCCTCTCCGCCTACACCGCCGACGACCTGTTCCATCAGGACGCGCTGGACGACGCGGTGGACGCGGCGCTGACCGAGCTGGTCGCCCAGAGCGCCGACATCGACACGGTGCTCCTGGTCGGCGCGCCGGTGCGCTCCCAGGGGCGACTGTTCAACTGCGCCATCGCCGTCTGCCGCGGGCAGGTGCTCGGCGCCACGCCCAAGAGCTATCTGCCGAGCTATCGCGAGTTCTACGAGAAGCGCCAATTCGCCGCCGCCAGAGAGAATCTCGTGGGCCACCTCACGATCGCCGGGCAGCGCGCGCCGTTCGGCGCGGATCTGCTGTTCACCGCGACCAACCTGCCGACCTTCACTTTTCACCTCGAGATCTGCGAGGACGGCTGGGTGCCGCTGCCGCCGAGCGGTTACGCGGCGCTGGCCGGAGCGACCGTGCTGGTGAATCTCTCGGCCAGCAACATCGTGATCGGCAAGGCCGACTACCGCAGGGCGCTGTGCACCTCGCATTCGGCGCGATTCCTCGCCGCCTACCTGTATTCCGCGGCGGGACATGGCGAGTCGACGACCGACATGGCCTGGGACGGGCAGGCGCTGGTCTGCGAGAACGGCGATCTGCTCGCCGAGGGGGAACGCTTCGCCGACCACCCGCAGCTGGTGACGGCCGATCTCGACCTGCAACGCTTGGCCGCCGACCGGCTCCGCACCACCAGCTTCGCCGACAACGTGCACGACCATCGCGAGCGGCTGAGCGCCATGCGCCGCATCGAGTTCGACCTGCCGGTGCCGGCTGCTGCGGTGGGTCTGCGCCGCGAAATCCAGCGTTTCCCTTACGTTCCCGCCGATCCGGCCGCGCGCAACGAACGCTGCGCCGAGGTACACCACATCCAGGTGGAGGGCTTGAGCACCCGGCTGCGCGCGACCGGCCTGCGGCGACTGGTGATCGGCGTCTCCGGCGGGCTGGACTCGACCCAGGCGCTGATCGTGGCCGCCAAGACCATGGACCGGCTCGGCCTGCCCCGCGCGAACGTCCTGGCCTACACCATGCCGGGATTCGCCACGAGCACGCGGACCCGCACCGACGCCCACCGGCTGATGGCGGCGCTCGGAGTTACCGCGGCGGAGATCGATATCCGCCCCTCGGCGACGCAGATGTTGCGCGATCTGAATCATCCTGCCGCCGAGGGTGTTCCGCAGTACGACGTCACCTACGAGAACATTCAGGCCGGCGAGCGCACCTCGCATCTGTTCCGGCTGGCCAACCAGCACGGTGCGCTGGTGGTCGGCACCGGCGACCTCAGCGAACTGGCACTCGGCTGGTGCACCTTCGGCGTCGGCGACCACATGGCCCACTACAGCGTGAACGCCTCGGTGCCGAAGACCTTGATCAAATATCTGATCGCCTGGTCCGCCGACATCGGGCAGTTCGGCCCCGAGGCGTCGGAGGTGTTGAAGTCCATTCTGCGGACCGAGATCTCACCGGAGCTCGTGCCGGGCGCCGATGCCGACGGCGACGGGCCGAGTCAGAGTTCCGAGGCCACCGTCGGCCCGTACGAGCTCCAGGACTTCCACCTGTACTACCTGCTGCGCTTCGGCTATCGGCCGAGCCGGGTGGCGTTCCTGGCCAGGCATGCCTGGTCGGACCCGGAACGCGGACCGTGGCCCGACTTGATCCCGGCCGATCAGCGCAACGCCTACGATCTGCCGACCATCAAGCGCTGGCTCGCCGAATTCCTGCGGCGGTTCGTCCAGACCAGCCAGTTCAAGCGGTCGACCCTGCCCAACGCGCCGAAAGTCGGCTCCGGCGGCTCGCTCTCGCCGCGCGGTGACTGGCGCGCGCCGAGCGACGCGTCGGCCGCCGCCTGGCTGGACGAGCTCGAGCGCAACGTGCCATGAGCACGGCGACGCGCGGTCCGCACGATCCGGCGACGCCGCGCACATTCGGCATACGCGTACCGAAAACCGTTAAGCAGCAACACTATCCGACCATCGTTCAGGCGCCGACGCGTCCTGGTGACCGGCCGGAGTACCACGGCGACCGGGGCGGCGGCGAGCGCGACCCGAGCGCCGCGGCGCCCCTTCTTCATGGCTTCTGGGCGGCGATCACCGACAGCAGTTCCACCAGGTGCGTTTCGGTCTTCGCCTTGTCCATGCCGAGGCCGGTCAGCAGGCCCGCACCGTTCTCCTGTTCGAGCAGGGCGAGCAGGATGTGCTCGGTGCCGATGTAGTTGTGGCCGAGGCGAAGCGCCTCGCGGAAGGTGAGCTCGAGCGCCTTCTTGGCCTCGGGGTCGAAGGGCACCAGAGCGGCGGGGCCGTCCTCGCCGGGCTCGGCGGGCGGCAGGGCGGCGGTCGCGGCAGCGTGCACCTCTTCCAGGCCGAGGCCCGCGGTGAGAATCTCCTTGGCGGCAAGGCCTTCGGGCTCGCTCAGCAGTCCGAGCACCAGGTGGACGGGCCCGATGAGCTTGTTGCCCGCGGTCTGCGCGGCCTGCTGCGAGGCCATCACCACCGCGCGGGCGCGCGGGGTGAACTTGGCGAATCCGGCGTTCGGATCCATCGCCGCGGCCTCGGCCGGGTCGCCCGGGCCCTTGGCCACGAACCGCTTCTGCGCAGCCTGCTTGGTGACGCCCATGCTGGCGCCGATGTCGGTCCATGACGCGCCGGATCGGCGGGCCTGGTCCACGAAGTGGCCGATCAGGTGATCGGCCACTTCGTCGAGGTGCCCCGCGGCGATGACCGCGTCGGAGAGCTGCTCGAGCACGTTGTCCGGCCGAGCCTTCTTGATGGCGGAGATGAGGTCGTCGAGACGAATCGAGGAAGTCATGCGTCAACCATAAGTTGACGCATGAGGATCGTCAACCTTTAGTTGACGATCTTGTTCGGCAGCTCCGCGCCGCTATCGCAGCCCGGCCGCGCCTGCCGCACCGCGCACGATGAGCTCCTTGACCCGCGCCCCGAGCCGCCCGCGCAGCACGGTCCGCGCCGGGGTGTCGTCGGCGTGCAGCAGCTGGACGACGGCGTCGCGGCGACCGAGGCCGATGCACTGGAGGATGTATCGGAAGCGCAGGTCACGCGGGTCGCGCCCGCGCAGCCGCGCCGCCACCACGTCGGCCGCGTACTTTCCGGTGGGCAGCGCCGTCGCGCATGCCATCCGCAGCGACCGTCCGCCCGGACCTGCGATCACCGCGCTGTCGCCCGCGGCGTAGATCTCCGGATGCGAGATCGAGCGCAGGGATTCGTCGGTCAGCACCCGGCCCGCGCCATCCACCGCGAGACCGGCGCGGGCGGCGAGATCGGGTACGCCGAATCCGGTGGTCCAGACCGTGGTCCCGGCCGCGACGAATTCATCGCCCGCGAGCCGGACACCGTCCTCGGTCACCTCGACCACCTTCACCTCCGCGTGGATCTCGACGCCGAGCTTTTCCAGCACCGCCCGGATGTGCGCGGCGGCCTTCGCCGAGAGCCAGGCGCCGGGTTCGTCGGCGCTGAGCAGCACGACGCGCGAATCCGGCTGAGACTCGGCGATTTCGGCGGCCAGCTCGATGCCGGTGGCGCCAGCGCCGACGACGGCGATCGTTCCGTCGGTCGCCGTCCACGCCGAATCCTCCGGTGTGGCAACGGACCTGGCGAATTCCGCGACGCCGGGCACGCCGCCGGGATCGGCGAGACTGCCCAGCGCGTAGATCAGCACGTCGTAGTCGATGGAATCTCCGCCGTCCAGCTCGATCCACTTACCCGCGGTGTCGATGTGCGTCGCTCGCGCCAGGACGAACCGAATACCCTTGCGCTCCAAGATCTCCGCCAAGTCCCAGCGACGCAACCGCTGCCCGGCGACCTGCTGGTGCAACCGCACCCGCTCCACGAACTCGGCGCGGGCGTCGACAACGGTGATCCGCGCGTCCCCCGCCCGTCCGGCCAGCCGCCGCGCCGCGGCCAGACCCGCGTATCCGGCGCCCAGAACGACGATGTGCTGTTTCCCGGTCATGATGTGGCTCCTCTCGTTGGCCGATACCCCTCAGACTGGATCGGCCCCCGATCCCTGACAGCCTGCGGCATGAGCCGCGTCACACCGTCCGAGCGACTACGACGACCGGTCGGCCGCGGCGAAATAGGCCAGCTTGTCGGGGTTGACGACGAGGTGCAGTGCGCGCGCCCGATCGCCGTCCAGCTCGATGCCGACTATCAGCATGGGAGTTTCGGTGACCCGGACAACCACCGCGAGGGCGCCGTTGACCTCCTCGACGGCGATCGCCATCCCGGGGACCTCCCAGCGGAACAGGCCCACGAGGTAGCGCGCCACCCGGTCGGCGCCGCGCACCGGCCGCCGAGCGGCGTTGATCCGGCCGCCGCCGTCCGCGACGGCGGTGACGTCGGCCGCGAGCATCCGGCCGAGCGTGTCGACGTCGCCGGAGCGGGCGGCCGCGAGGAAACGCTCGATCAGCGCCCTGGCATGACCGGGTTCGACATCGAAGCGCGCCCGGCCGTCGCGCACGCGCTGACCGGCTCTCCGGTAGGTCTGCTGCGAACTCGCCTCGGTGAGGTCGAGCATGTCGGCGATCTCGCGATGGGCGTAACCGAACGCCTCGCGCAACACGAAGACGGCTCGCTCCACCGGGCTCAGCCGCTCCAGCGCGGTGAGCAGCGCCAGCGAGACGAGCTCGCGTTCCTCGACGGTCTCCAGCGGGCCGAGTTCGCCGTTCGCGGTGGCCACCGGCTCCGGCAGCCACGGGCCGACGTAGGTCTCGCGCCGCGCCCGCGCCGAAACGAGCCAGGTGCGGCAGAGATTCACCACGGCGGTGGTGAGCCAGGCCTCCGCGGACCGGATGGTGGCCCGGTCGGTGCCGTCCCAGCGCAGGTAGGTCTCCTGCACCGCGTCCTCGGCCTCGGCCGCCGAGCCGAGCATGCGGTAGGCGAGCGCGAACAACCGCGGCCGATGCGCCTGGAATTCGCGCAGTCCGTCGGGTTCCACCGTCACGTTCCTCCGCGCTCGCCTGCCGCGTTCGTCCGCCTCAGCGAACTACGTCGTCCGCCTGTTCCTTTCGGCCGCCCGGCCTGCGCAGCCGCAGCCGCGCGCTCGAGCTGCGGATGCCGGACCGGATCGCGGGCCTGCGCCGCTGCGCCTTGCGCTGCGCCCGGCGTTCGGCGGGCTTGTGCTCCCAGGTTTCCGGCCGAGCCGCCACCCAGCGCTGCGAATACCAGGCGAACGGAATGTGTCCCAGGTAGAGCGCGACGAGCACCAGCAGCAGCACGATCGGGTAGGTCACCAGCAGGGCCCCCGCCAACGCGACGAGCACCAGCAGCCCGGCCGCGGCCTGCGGCGCCACCGACACCGACTTCATCGCCAGCGTCGGAATCGTGCTGACGCACAACGCCGCCGCGAACACCGTCCAGGCGGCGACCTCATAGAAGCCGACCCACCAGCCGTCACCGAACTGCACGTACAACCCGATCGGCACGAGCGCGATCAGCGCGCCCGCGGGCGCGGGCACTCCGACGAAATAGTCACGCGACCAATCGGGCCGGGTGTCGTCGTCCATCAGGGTGTTGAACCTGGCCAGACGCAGCACGATGCTCACCGCGAACAACAACGCGATGATCCAGCCCGCGCTGTTCTGGTCGAGCAGCGCGATGTACAGCACCAGCGCGGGCGCGACGCCGAAGGAGATCGCGTCGGAGAGCGAATCGAGCTCCGCGCCCATCTTGGTGGTGGCGTCGAGCATGCGGGCCAGGCGGCCGTCGAGGGTGTCCAGCACCGCGGCGGCGCCGACCATGGCCAGCGCGATGTCGAGCTCGCCGTCCAGCGCGAACTTCACCGCGGACAGGCCGGAGGACAGCGCGAGGATGGTCACGATGCTCGGGAGCAGCCGGACGCTGCGGCGCCTGCGCCGTTGGGTGGGCACAGCCGCTTCCATCATGACAACACGGCCAGGACGGTCTCGCCCCCGATGGTGCGCTGCCCCGGCTGCACCAGCAGCTCGGTGCCCGCGGGGAAGTAGGTGTCGACCCGGGAGCCGAAGCGGATCAAACCGTAGGTGTCGCCAATGGTCAGGACGTCGCCGACCTGCGCGTCGCACACGATGCGCCGGGCGAGCAGGCCCGCGATCTGCACCACGACGAGCTGCTCGCCCGCCGGGGTCTCCAGCACCATGCTGTTGCGCTCGTTCACCGAGCTGGCCTCGGGCAGGTCGGCCGAGCGGAACTGGCCCGCCTGGTGGCTGACCACGCGCACGACGCCGGAGACCGGGGTGCGCTGCACGTGCACGTCGAGCACGGAGAGGAAGATGCTGACGCGGGGCAGCGGCTGGTCGCCGAGCCCGAGTTCCGCGGGCGGCGCGGCCGTGTCGACCAGGGCGATCTCACCGTCGGCGGGGGCGACGACGGCGCCGGCCCGGTTCGGCGGAACCCGCGTCGGATGACGGAAGAAGGTGGCGCAGGCCGCCGCGGCGAGCAGACCCGTCCGGCGCACCCATTTGCGCTTTCCGCCGAGCACCGCGACCGCGAGCGGCGCGGCGACGAAGGGCAGCCCGGCGGGATGCAGCGGGGGTACGGCGGCCCGGACCAGGTCGACGACGTGGCCGACGCCGGTCGTTTCGGGCGTGCCGGGCGGGGTGGGACGGCGTGCCACAGGCTCCTCTTTCGTGCTAGATGCAGTCGGTTTGCGCCCTTCAACGATAGGTCCGGCGCAAGCGTTCACACCTTACGGGAGGAGCCCGTGGTACGTCCGGTCAGCGCATGGCCCTGCGACCGGTGACGAGGCCGACCAGGAACAGCAGAATGATCGCGCCGCCGAGGCAGGTGAAGAAGCTGAACCACAGCCCGCCGCCCTCGACGTCGACGCCGAGCAGCTTGAGCAAGAATCCACCGAGCAGACCGCCGATGACGCCGACGACGATGTTCAGCAGGATGCCCTGTTGGGCGTCCGTTTTCATGATCTTGCTGGCGATCCACCCGGCGAGACCGCCGATGATGATCCAGCCGATGATCCCAAGACCGAGCATGGTGACCTCGCATAAATTAGTTGGGACGCACCCCTAGTGGTGAATGGTGTGCTTCCGCAGACATACCCGGCGATTGTGAGAATAAGCACTCCCCCTGGCAACCCTCGGGTAATATGAGGGAGCCTCATGTCTACGCTCTCGTAGCTAGCTGGCACACCGATGAGGAGTTCGAGGCTCCGCCGGATCCCCGGCAGCAGCGCCGCAGGTAATAGGAGATCCATCATGTCTGCTCGAATCGCCCAGACCACCGGAGCTGAGCACACCGCGATCCTCGGGCTCGGCGTCTATCGCCCGGCTCGTGTGGTCACGAACGACGAAGTAGCGGGACCGATCAACTCCAGCGACGAGTGGATCCAGACCCGGTCGGGCATCAAGACCCGGCGTTTCGCCTCCGAGGACGAGACGATCCAGAGCATGAGCGTGGCCGCCGCGCAGAACGCGCTAGCGGCGGCGGGCGTCGACTACGACGACGTCGACTGTGTCATCGTCGCCACGTCGACGCATCTGCTGCTGACACCCGCCGCCGCCCCGCGCATCGCCACCGAGCTCGGCATGAACGGCGTGGCGGCGTTCGACATCTCCGCGGGCTGTGCGGGGTTCTGTCACGCGCTGGCGCTGGCATCGGACCTCGTGCGGTGCGGCACATCCAAGAACGTGCTGGTGATCGGTGTGGAGAAACTGACCAACACCATCAACATGCGCGACCGCTCCACCGCGTTCCTGTTCGCCGACGGCGCGGGCGCCGTGGTGGTCGGCCCCTCCGAGGAGCCGGGCATCGGCCCGACCGTGTGGGGCTCGGACGGCACCCAGCACCATGCGATCCGTCAGGACAAGGACTGGATGGAGTTCTTCGCCGAGATCGACGAGCAGGGCCTCGACGCGGTCCGGCCGTACATGGCCATGGAGGGCACCGCCGTCTTCCGGTGGGCCGCCCACTCGCTGGAGAAGGTGTGCCGCGACGCGATCGATCGCGCCGGCCTCACCACCGACGACATGCAGGCGATGATCCCGCACCAGGCCAACGGCCGGATCATCGAGATCATGGCGCGCGTGCTCAAGCTGCCGGAGGACTGCGCGCTCGCACGCGACATCGAGGAGACCGGCAACACCTCGGCCGCGTCCATCCCGCTGGCCATGGAGGCGCTGCTACGCAACGGCGAGTCGAAGCCGGGCGACACCGCGCTGCTCATCGCATTCGGCGCTGGTCTCTCCTACGCGTCGCAGGTCGTCACCCTGCCGAACTGGAAGTAGACGCTTCCGCCCGTCCGG
This sequence comes from Nocardia sp. bgisy118, assembly GCF_057708605.1. Classification (NCBI taxonomy): domain Bacteria; kingdom Bacillati; phylum Actinomycetota; class Actinomycetes; order Mycobacteriales; family Nocardiaceae; genus Nocardia; species Nocardia sp. bgisy118. The sequence continues at coordinate 130,564 of NZ_JBYISM010000010.1, forward strand.
CGAGTCGTGCCCTCAACCCCGCTCGGGGCGAGGGCACGACCGCGTTCGGCCGCGGTGGACCTATCCGCCGGAGCGAGGGTCAGGCGCTCGCCTCGGCCACGGCCTTGACCTTGGCGAGCGTCTCGTTCATGCCGCGGACCAGGTTGGCCTCGAAGGCCTGCTCACCGCCGAGCACGGCGTCGATGGCCTTGCGGATCACCCAGGTCACGCCGTTGGACACGTCGCGCCGCTCGACCAGCCGGGTGCCGGTCGCGGTGGGCTCGAGCGTGTAGCTCCACACGGTGTGGTTCTCGTTCATCCGGAACGCGAAAGCCTGATTGGGCTCGAACCGCACGATGCGCGAGGTCGTCGGCCAGCGCTTCCAGCCGTCCTTGTTCCAGTTCACGGTCCAGGTGCCCGCCTTCGGCGTGCCGAGCGGGACCATCCGGACCGTCATCGGACTGAACTCGGGCATGCGCGCGAGATCGGAGACGATCTGCCAGACACGCTCCGGGGATGCGGCGATGTCGACGGTCGCTTCGAGATGGTTGGGCAACACTGCCTCCGGTGATGCGAGGTCCGGACATTCCGGACCCTTGTGTACGACGAGTAACAGACATCCTAAACGGCGGACCCTGGAAGACAACTAAGTCACATTTTGGCCTTTTGGTTGCCTCCGGTCGTAATGGTCCGCGCACAATGACGGATAGACGAAGCACAAGCCACAGCCAGCTTTCCCGTCCAGCGTGAGGTGATCGGCCGTGAATCTTCGCTCGCTTCTTCATCGTCGGCAGGCGGACCGAGTTCCGCTGCTTCCCTATTCAGAACCCGATGACGGGCCTGCGGACCGCGGTGCGATCACGCGTCGGACCGAGAAGGCGCTCGCCCGAGAGGAACGGCTGGAGCGATTGCTCACGCCGAGCGAACTCGAAATGGTGCTCCAGCACCGCGTGTGAGCCAGGTCGCGCACCGCGCGACGGCGTCCCTGCCGGGACGCGGGGGATGACCAGGGGGCGGAAAAACTCCGGCGACACTCCCGACGCCGAGGCGACATAATTTTGTGGTGACTGCACCCGCTGCTCCGAAACCGGCAATCCTGAGCGTCGACGACGATCCGGGCGTCTCCCGGGCTGTAGTGCGCGACCTGCGCCGCCGCTACGGCGCCGACTACCGGATTCTGCGCGCGGAATCCGGCTCGCAGGCGCTCGAGGCCCTGCGCGAGATGAAACTTCGCGGCCAGCCGGTCGCCGTGCTGATCGCCGACTACCGGATGCCCGGCATGGACGGCATCGAATTCCTGGAGCAGGCCATGGACCTGCATCCGTACGCGCGCCGCGTGCTGCTGACCGCCTACGCCGACACCAACGCCGCGATCGACGCGATCAACGTGATCGACCTGGACCACTACCTGCTCAAGCCATGGGACCCGCCGGAGGAGAAGCTCTATCCGGTGCTGGACGGCCTGCTCGACGCCTGGCGCAGCAGCGAGCACCGGCCGGTGACCGAGACCAAGGTGGTCGGCAATCGCTGGTCGCCGCGCTCCTCGCAGGTGCGCGAATTCCTGGCCCGCAACCAGTTGCCCTACCGGTGGTACCTGGCCGACGAACCGGAGGGCGTCCGCCTGCTGGAGGCCGCGGGCGCCGACCCGAACCGATGTCCGGTGGTGATCACGGCCTCCGGTGACGCGCTGGTACAGCCGACCGACAGCGCGCTGGCCGAGAGCGTCGGGCTGAACGTCACACCCACCGGCGATTTCTACGACCTGATCGTGGTCGGCGGCGGTCCCGCCGGGCTCGGCGCCGCGGTGTACGGCGCGTCCGAGGGCCTGCGCACGGTGCTCGTCGAACGCACCGCGACCGGCGGCCAGGCCGGGCAGAGCTCCCGGATCGAGAACTACCTCGGCTTCCCCGACGGGCTGTCCGGCGCGCAACTGGCCGACCGGGCGCGGCGGCAGGCCGCCAAGTTCGGCGCCGAGGTGATCACCACCCGCGAAGTGGTGGGACTCGAGGTCAACGGCTCCGCGCGCACCGTGCGTTTCGCCGACGGCGGAACGCTGTGCGGCCACACCGTGATCATCGCGACCGGCGTCGACTATCGGCGTCATCCAGCGCCCGGCGTCGACGATTTCACCGGTCGCGGTGTGTATTACGGCTCGGCGATGACCGAGGCCTCCGAGTGCGCCGATCACGAGGTCTATATCGTCGGCGGCGCCAACTCGGCCGGGCAGGCGGCGGTCTTCCTCTCCCGCAATGCCCGCACCGTGCACCTGGTGGTGCGCGCGGACTCGCTGGAGAAGTCCATGTCGCACTATCTGATCCAGCAGATCGCACAGATCTCGAACATCAAGGTGCACACCAACACCGAGGTCACGGCCGCCGACGGCAGCGATCATCTGGAGCGGATCGTGTTGCGCGACAAGGTCACGGGCGCGGAAGAGAAGGCGGAGGCCGAGCGGCTGTTCCTCTTCATCGGCGCGGCGCCGCAGACCGACTGGCTCGACGGCATCGTCAAGCGCGACGAAGCCGGGTACGTGCTCGCCGGGCCGGATCTCATGGTCGAAGGCGCCCGGCCATCGGGCTGGGAATTGCCGCGCCCGCCACATCATTTGGAAACAAGCGTGCCCGGCGTGTTCGTCGCGGGCGACGTGCACGCCGAGTCCGCCAAGCGAGTCGCCTCGGCGGTCGGCGAGGGCGCGATGGCGGTCATGCTCGTGCACCGGTATCTGGCGTGAATTCAGGAGGGCTGTCGTGACACTCGAAAATGCCGCTCGCCATTCGCATCTGGTCTGCGATCCGGCGGAACTGCGCACTCTGTTCCTGTTCGAGAAACTCGACGACGACCAGCTGGCCTGGTTGTGCGCCGACGGGCGCATCGAGTACATCGAGCCGGGACTGGTGTTCCGCGAAGGCGATCCGGCCACCTGCTTCTACGTTCTGATGGACGGCGAGGTCCGGCTGACCAAGCTGTCCGGCGGCACCGAGATCGAGCTGAACCGCACCGATCACAAGGGCGCTTACGCGGGCGCGTGGAGCGCGTACCTGGGCGACAAGGCCGACGCGAACTACACCGGTTCGATGTACGTCACCCGCAAGTCCCGGTTCTACGTGCTGGACGCGGGCACCTTCGCGCGCATGATGCACGAGTGGTTCCCGATGGCGGTGCACCTGCTGGAGGGCGCGTTCTTCGGCAGCCGCAACACCACCCAGCGGGTAGCCGAGCGGGAGCGCCTGCTCGCGCTCGGTTCGCTGTCGGCGGGTCTGACGCACGAGCTGAACAATCCGGCCGCCGCGGCGGTGCGCGCCACCTCGGGCCTGCGCGAGCGGGTCGCGGGGATGCGGCACAAGCTGGCCATGATGGCAGACGGGAAGTTCCAGCCGGAAGTGCTCGTCACCCTGGTGCGACTGCAAGAGGAGGCGGCGGCCCAGGTCGCCAAGGCGCCCGAGCTGACCCCGATGGAGGCCGCCGACCGGGAGGACGTGCTCGGCGAGTGGCTCGAGGAGCACGAGATCGGCGACGCCTGGAACCTGGCGCCGAACTTCGTGCAGGCCGGATTCGACGTGGACTGGTTGGAGCGGGTGTGGGGCACCCTGGAGGGCTGCCCGAACAAGGTGTTCGAGGGCGCGATCCGCTGGCTCAACTACACCATCGAGACCGAGTTGCTGATGAACGAGATCGCGGATTCGACCGCCAGGATCTCCACGCTGGTCGGCGCCGCCAAGCAGTACTCGCAGATGGACCGCGCCCCGTTCCAGGTGGTCGACATCCATGAGCTGCTCGACAGCACCCTGGTCATGTTGAACAGGAAGCTCGGCGACGGCGTGCACCTGGTCAAGGAGTACGACCGCACTCTGCCGCCGCTGCCCTGCTACGCCGCCGAGCTCAATCAGGTGTGGACGAACCTGATCGACAACGCGGTGTACGCGATGCGCGGCGAAGGCACCCTCACCGTGCGGACCAGCAAGGAGAACGACTGCGCCGTCGTCGAGATCGGCGATACCGGCCCGGGCATCCCCGACGACGTCCGCCGCCGCGTCTTCGAGCCGTTCTTCACCACCAAGCCGGTCGGCGAAGGCACCGGACTCGGCCTCGACATCTCGTTCCGCATCGTCGTCAACAAGCACAACGGCGACATCCGCGTCGATTCCGAACCCGGCGACACCCGCTTCACGGTCCGCCTCCCATTGCACCGCCCGGAGCAAAATGAAGAAGGCGCACTGGAGACATCGACAGGAGTAACTCGATGACGGAAGCGATCGAAGGCATCAACCCAGCCGTCCCGCCCAGCGGCCCCGGCTGCCTCGAATGCGAAGGCGAGCAGGGCTGGTGGGTCCACCTCCGCCGTTGCGCCGAATGCGGCCACGTCGGCTGCTGCGACACCTCGCCCGCCCAGCACGCCACCAAGCACGCGAAGGACACCGGCCACCCGTTCATCCAGAGCTTCGAGCCCGGTGAGGACTGGTTCTGGGATTTCCGCAGCGAGGAGATGTACGGCGGCGGCCCCGAACTCGCACCTCCGCACAGTCATCCGGCCGATCAGGGCGTGCCGGGCCCGCGCGGGCGCGTGCCCGAGGATTGGCAGGCGCACACTCACTGACCGTCCGGTACGCTGCTGCCGACGCGCCGGAGCCTCCGGCGCTGTGTGGCATCGGGAAAGCACCAAATGAAGCGAATTTCCGTCATCGTCCTGGCCGTGGGCGCGGTGGCACTGGCGGCGACCGGCTGCGGCGGGTCGGACGAGTCCAGCGACGCGAGCGGTCTACGCAAGGGCACCACTGGCGCGAGCGTCAGCGCGACGCACGCGCCGACCACGACCGCTTCGGCGCCGACCACGGCCGGTAGCGCGGCGGCGGCCACCACGCAGGCCGATACGTCCGGTCTCGGCCCGGCCTCGCGCACCACGTGCGGTGAGTTCAAGGGGCTCGACAGCGACGCCGAGAAGCGGGTCATCGAGGAGATCCTCGCCGAGAATCCGGACAGCGAGTTCGCTGGCAGCCCGAATGTCGCGCTCGGCACCGCCAAGCTGGTGTGTCTGTCGCCGAGCAACGCCGACAAGCCGGTGGCCGTGGCGGCCCGGATCATCGCACCCGCGTGAACTAGGCCCATCTCCGTGGTCGCGACGGCCGTGCGGCAGCGCCGCGGACGGCCGTCGTCCGGCTGAACCGACGACTTCACCTGCGGACTCGTCCCACTCGCGCGCGGACGCGGGCAGAATGGCACAGTGGCTGAACTGGCGCTCACCGCTCGACTGAATCCGTCCGCCGCCGACGCGCGACGCGGGGTGGTCCGCCTGCATCCGGAGGCTTTGACGGCGCTCGGCCTGCGTGAATGGGACGGGGTCACGCTAGCCGGGTCGCGCCGTACCTCGGCGGTGATCGGCATCGCGCCCGGGGGCACACCGGCGGGCGTCGCGCTGCTGGACGACGTGACGCTGTCGAACGCGGGCCTGCGCGAGAACGCGACGGTGGTGGTCTCCCCGGCAACCGTGTTCGGCGCCAAGCAGATCTCGGTGAGCGGTTCGGTGCACGCCACCCGCAGCATTCCGGCCGCCACGCTGCGTCAGGCGCTGCTCGGCAAGGTCGTCACGGTGGGTGACGCGGTGTCGCTGCTGCCGCGCGATCTGGGGCCGGACATTCCGTCTTCGGCGGCCAGCCAGGCGCTGTCGCGCACCTTCGGCATCGCGTGGACCACCGAACTGCTGACCGTCACGGCCACCGATCCGGTGCGCGGACCGGTGAGCGTGCAGCCCAACACGGCCGTCGTCTGGGGTGCGGGCGCGGTAGCGGCGCTGGACGCCGCCGACCGCGCGGCGGCGGGTTACCCGGCCCCGGTGCACGGAGCGACCGAAGCGGCCGCGTTGGCGGCCGTCACGAGCACCAATGGCGCGACATTGGTGCGCGGTGCGCCGCCGCGGGTGCCCGTCGAGGAACTCGTCGGCGTGCACACGCAGGCCGCGAAGCTCACCGAATGGCTCAGCCTCGCGCTCGACGAACCCGAGCTGCTCAGAACCCTCGGCGCCACACCGCATCTCGGGGTCCTGATCACCGGGCCCGCCGGCGTCGGCAAGGCCACCCTGGCCCGGTCGGTGACCGCCCCGCGGCGCATCGTCGAATTGGACGGGCCCTCGGTCGGCGCGGCGGAGGGCGGCGCTCGGTTGCGCGAGGTGGCTGCCGCGGTGGCCGACGTGGGCTCCGGTCGGGGCGGCATCCTGCTCATCGCCGATATCGACGCGCTGCTGCCCGCCGACCCCGAGCCGGTGGCGACGCTGATTCTGGACCAGTTGCGCGCGGCGATGGCCGAGACCGCCGTGGCTTTCCTTGCGACGACGGCGCATCCGGCCGGTGTGGACGCGAGGCTGCGCGGGCCGGATCTGTGCGACCGGGAGCTCGCGCTTCCGCTGCCCACCGCGGCGATACGCAAGGCGCTGCTGGAGCAAAGACTGCGCAAGGTACCGACCGGCGATGTGAAACTCGACGAGATCGCCGCACGCACACCGGGTTTCGTGGTGTCCGATCTCGCGGCGCTGTGCCGGGAGGCGGCCCTGCGCGCGGCATCGCGGGTCAGCAAGGAACAGGCCGACGCGCGCCTGACCCAGGAAGACCTGGTCGGCGCTCTGGAGGTGATCCGTCCGCTGTCCCGTTCCGGCATGGAGGAATTGGCCATCGGCAGTCTCGGCTTGGACGATGTCGGCGACATGGTCGAGACCAAGCAGGCGCTCACCGAGGCCGTGCTCTGGCCGCTGCGCCATCCGGATTCCTTCGCCAGGCTCGGCATCGAACCGCCGCGCGGCGTGTTGCTCTACGGCCCGCCCGGCTGCGGCAAGACGTTCCTGGTGCGCGCCTTGGCAGGCTCGGGCCAGCTCAGCGTGCACGTGGTCAAGGGCGCGGAACTGTTGGACAAGTGGGTCGGCGCTTCCGAGCGCGCGGTCCGCGAATTGTTCCAGCGGGCAAGGGATTCCGCACCGTCGCTGATCTTCCTCGACGAGGTGGACGCGCTCGCGCCGCGGCGCGGGCAGAGCACCGATTCCGGTGTCGGCGACCGGGTGGTCGCCGCGCTGCTCACCGAACTCGACGGGGTGGAGCCGCTGCGCGACGTGGTGGTGCTCGGCGCGACGAACCGGCCCGAGCTGATCGATCCCGCGCTACTGCGGCCCGGACGGCTGGAGCGGCTGGTGTTCGTCCCGCCGCCGGACAGCGCGGCGCGGCTGGAGATCCTGCGGACCGCGGGCCGTTCGGTACCGCTGGCCGCCGACGTCGACCTCACCGCGCTGGCCGCCGACCTGGACGGCTACTCGGCCGCCGACTGCGCCGCGCTGCTGCGCGAGGCCGCGCTGGCGGCGATGCGCCGCGACGTGGACGCCGCCGACGTCACCGCCGCGGATCTCGCCGCCGCCCGCGCGGTGGTGCGTCCTTCGCTGGACCCGGAGCAGGTCGAAGCCCTCCGCCGCTACGCGGAAAACCGCAGCTGACCGACGTTCGACATGCAGCAGGCTATCCGTCGGCAATCACCGGTTCGACGCCGCGGCGCGGGTATGTTGCCCAAGTGCGGCGATGGATCGGCGACGGAGTCGACGTGGTCACGGCCTTCCTCGGGGCCGCGGTCGCGGGAATCGCGCTGTTCCTGCCGATCACCTTCAGCTGGACCGCGCAGAGCACCCCGTACCGGATCGCCAGCCTGATCAACAGCGCCCCGCGCGGCGCGACGATCGGCATGGTCGTCGCGGTCACCGTCGCGGTGCTGATCGCCACCTTCGCCAAGCCGCTCACCGGATGGATCGTGGCGTTCGGCGCCGCGCTCGGCCTCTTCGTCAACCACTTCGCCGGCCGCAATGTCTCCTCCGCCGACCTGCTCACCACGCAGAACTACATCGACTCGGTGTGCGGCGGAATCCTGTTGGGCGCATTGGGCATCGCCGCGCTGCGCAAGCCCGCCCCGGCGATCGGCTACGTGCTCGGCACGGCGACCTTCTTCGTCTTCGGCGACCTCGCCGACTTCCTCGACCTGCCCGCTCAGGACCCGTGGTCGGTGCTCGAGACACCGCCGCGCTGGATGATCGGCATCTCGGTGGTGCTGCTGTTCCTCGCCATCGCCCGCCATCGCACCCGGACCGGACGGCAGCGCGATTCGACCGTGCCCATCGATCTGCCGATCGCGCCGATCCTCGCGGCGACCGTGCTCGGCCTGATCGTCCTCGCGGCCACCGAATGGCTGGCGGGCCAGTACAACAACGTCTCCGCCCCGAGCGACAACCGGCTGGAGATCGCGATCGCCGTCGTGGCCACCATCATCGCCGCGCTGATCGCGGCCATGCTGCTGCCCGGCCGCGACGGCATCGGCGTGCTGCTCGCGGTGAGTCTGGTCGCGACCGCCGACGCGCTCGGTTACGCGCCGCGGCCGTGGTGGAGCGTGATCGCGGTGCTCGCGCTCACCGCGCTCGGCCTGTTCGCCGGTCTCCGCGCGCCGTCGCCGTTCTTGGCGCTGCTGGCGCTGCTGGGCGTCACCGTGTTCGCGTTCCTCGACGCGCACGGCGACGACGCCGTGTACTACTCCGTCGCGACGGTGCTGCTCGCGTTGACCGCCGGGTACAGCTGCGGCGCTGCCCAGCCCCGCTACGGCCCCAGCGCCGTGCTCGCCCTCGGCGCGCTCTACCTGCCGAGCATCATCACCGCCATGCCGGTGAAGAACGAGACATGGCCGCCGCGGGACAACATGGCCGACGCCGCAACCCCGGGCCGGGTGGCGCTGATGATCGTGCTCGGCTGCGCGGCCGCCCTGCTCCTGGTGTACCGGCTGCGGCCGCGCAGCTACCGCAAACCCGCGCCCCCTGAGTCGCGGGACAAGGTAGCGGACATATAGCCGACGTGCGCCGACATGGCTGACGCCATAGTGAGCTGCCCCGCGAAAAGCCCTGGCTCCACGTAGGCTGAAACCGCACCACCGCCCGCAACGACCTGACGGAGTGCAGTTTGCTCGTAATCCTGCTCGCGCATGCGCTTGCCGCACTGGCCGCGCCGCTGTGCGTACGGGTGTTGGGCCGCAACGCGTTCGCGGTGCTCGCGCTGCCGCCGCTGGCCGGTTTCGGCTGGGTGATCGCGAATTGGGATAGCACGCAGCAGGTTCGGCTCACCTGGGCGCCCGGCATCGCGATGAACATCGATCTTCGCTTCGATTCGCTCGCGGCCGTCATGGCAGCACTGGTGCTCGGCATCGGCACGCTGATCCTGCTCTACTGCATCCGCTATTTCGAGGACGACGAGCCCAGACTCGGTGTGTTCGCAGCCCAGTTCGTCGGCTTCGCCGGAGCCATGTTCGGTCTGGTCACCAGCGACAACATGCTGCTGCTCTACGTCTTCTGGGAGACGACGACGGTGCTGTCGTTCCTCCTGGTCGGCCACCACGCCGAGCGCGCGACCAGCAGGCGCGCCGCCTTGCAGGCGCTGCTGGTCACCGGGGCGGGCGGGCTGGCCATGCTGGTCGGCATCGTCATCCTGGGGCAGACCAGCGGCACCTACCTGCTGTCGGACCTGCTGGCCATGGAGAGCCCGCCGGACGGCGTCGCGGTATCGGTGGCCGTCGCCCTGCTGCTCGTCGGCGCGCTCAGCAAGTCCGCGATCGTGCCGCTGCACTTCTGGCTTCCGGGCGCGATGGCCGCGCCGACCCCGGTGAGCGCCTATCTGCACGCCGCGGCCATGGTGAAGGCGGGCGTGTACCTGGTGGCGCGGCTCGCGCCGGTTTTCGCGAACAGCCCGCCGTGGCATCCGATGGTGCTCATCCTCGGCGCGGTGACCATGCTGCTCGCGGGTATTCGCGCGTTGCGCGTGACCGATCTGAAGCTGCTGCTCGCCTTCGGCACCGTGAGCCAGCTGGGTTTCCTGATCGTGCTGCTCGGGCTCGGCACACCGGACGCGGCGCTGGCCGGGACGACGCTGATCGTGGCGCACGCGCTGTTCAAGGCGTGCCTGTTCATGGTGGTCGGGATCGTGGATCACGGTGCGGGAACCCGGGATCTGCGCGAGTTGTCCGGACTGGGACGGCGGGCTCCCGTGCTGTGCGGTGTGGCCGCGCTCGCGGCGCTGAGCATGGCGGGCATTCCGGTGCTGCTCGGCTTCGTCGGCAAGGAGAGCGCGCTCGCCGCAATCCTGGACGCCGACACCGTTGCCGCGCCCGTACGCACGGCGCTGTGCGCGGCGATCGTGCTCGGTTCCATGCTGACCGTCGGTTACAGCGCCCGCTTCGTCTGGGGCGCGTTCGGCGACAGGCCGCTCGACGAGGAGCCGTCGTGGCACGCGCCGGGATGGCTGTTTCTCGCGCCGCCCGCCACGCTGGCCGTGGCGAGCCTGGCGGCGGGCGTCAGTGCGCGGTGGCTGGACGAGGTTCTGCGCGGGTACCCGGAAACGCTTCCGGGAGAACTCGTTTCGCACCTGGCGCTGTGGCACGGGTTCACCCTGCCGCTGGCTTTGTCGGTCCTGATCATCGCCGCGGGTTCCGCGCTTTTCCTGGTGCGCAACCGATTCGGCGAGACCGCACACCCGCGCCTCGGCAATGCCGACCGCGCCTACGACGCCACGCTGCGCGCGATGGACCGGCTCTCACTGCGGATGACCGGATCGGTGCAGCGCGGTTCGCTGCCACTGACTCAGGCCACCATCCTCGGCACCACGATCATCCTGCCCTCGACCCTGCTCGCGCTGGGCAGCAGGACGGGAATCGAACTGCGCCTGTGGGATTCGCCGCTGCAACTGGCCATCGCCGGCATCATGGCGGCCATGGCGTTCGCGGCCACCGTGCTGCGCAACCGGCTCGCCAGCGTGCTCGTGGTCGGCGTCACCGGCTACGGCTGCGGCGTCGTCTTCGCGCTGCACGGCGCACCGGATCTCGCCCTCACCCAGTTCCTCGTGGAGACGCTGACGCTGGTGGTCTTCGTGCTGGTGCTGCGCGCCTTCCCCGCCGAGATCGAGCCGAGCAGGACCGCCGCGTTCAAGGCCCGCCGCGCCATGCTCGCCACGGCGGTGGGCGCGGCCGTGGCGGTGCTCGCCGCCTTCGCCACGGCCGCGCGCGGCGCGGAACCGATCTGGCGCCGCATCCCGGAGGCCGCCTACCGGTTCGGCGGCGGCAAGAACGCGGTCAACGTCCTGCTCGTCGACATCAGGGCGTGGGACACGCTCGGCGAGATCTCGGTGCTCATCGTCGCCGCCACCGGCGTCGCCTCGATGGTGTTCCGCACCAGGCGTTTCGGCGCCGCGCCGCGCGCCGCCGACGCGCCGAACTACAACCCCGACCTGGTCAGCTGGTTGCCCGCGGGACGGCTGGTGGATCGCCGGGAACGCTCGATGGTCCTGCAGATCACCACCCGCCTGCTCTTTCCGACGATCATGGTGCTCTCGATCTACTTCTTCTTCGCGGGCCACAACGCCCCCGGCGGCGGTTTCGCGGGCGGGCTCACCGCGGGCCTCGCGCTGACCCTGCGCTACCTCGCGGGCGGCCGCTACGAACTCGGCGAGGCGCTGCCGTTGGAGGCGGGCCACGTGCTCGGCGCCGGGCTCACGCTGGCGGCGGGTACCGCGGCCACCTCGCTGCTGCTCGGCGCGCCGCCGCTGTCCTCGGCGATCATCGAAGTGACGCTGCCGCTGTTCGGACACGTCAAGCTGGTCACGTCGCTGTTCTTCGACCTCGGCGTCTACCTGATCGTGGTCGGCCTGGTCCTCGACGTGCTGCGCAGCCTCGGCGCCCGCCTGGACAGCGAACTCGGCGACACCACCGAGCAGGCCCCGGCCCCGCGAGGCGGCAACGGATGAGTGCGAACCTGACCCTGCTCGTCCTCATCGGCGTCCTGACCGCCTGCGGCGTGTACCTGATCCTGGAGCGCGCCATCTCCAAGATGCTGCTCGGCATGATCTTGTTCGGCAACGCGGTGAACCTGCTGATCCTCACCGTCGGCGGCCCGGACGGCGAGCCACCCATCGGCGGCGAGGACGGCGCGCACGAGGGCATGGCCGACCCGCTCGCCCAGGCGATGGTGCTCACCGCGATCGTCATCACGATGGGCCTCGCGGCGTTCGTGCTGTCCCTCGCCTACCGGTCCTACATGCTCACCACCACCGACGACGTGCAGAACGATCCGGGCGACGCGGAGGTGGCCGCCCAGCGCGACCGAGAGGATCCGGAGGATTGACCCTCTCCCCGCATCTGTTACCCGCGCTGGCGCCGCTGCCGGTGCTCGTCCCGCTGCTCGGCGCGGCGGCCACGCTGGTGTTCGGACGCCGGCCGCGCATCCAGCGCACCGTCACCCTGGGGGCGCTCGCCGCGGTCGTGGTCATCACCGGCCTGCTGCTGTACCTGGCCGATCGAGACGGCACCACCGCCGTGCAGGTGGGCGGATGGGAAACCCCCATCGGCATCACGCTGGTGGTGGACCGGCTCTCCGCCGCCATGCTGCTCGTCTCGGCCATCGTGCTGCTCGCCGTCTCGGTCTACGGCGCAGGCCAGAACATCCGCGACGGCGACCAGCGCCAGCCGACCTCCATCTACCGCCCCACGTATCTCGTTCTGACAGCGGGTGTTTCGGCGGCCTTCCTGGCCGGCGACCTGTTCAACCTGTTCGTCGGCTTCGAGATGCTGCTCGCCGCGTCGTTCGTGCTGCTGACCGTCGGCGCGACCACCGAACGCATCCGCGCGGGCGTGGGGTACGTGATGGTGTCGATGCTCTCGTCGCTGATCTTCCTGACCGGCATCGGCCTGGTCTACGCGACCACGGGGACGCTGAACCTAGCGCAGCTCGCTGTCCGACTCGGCGCGGCCCCCGACGGCGTGCGCACGGCGATCTACGCGGTGCTGCTGGTAGCCTTCGGCATCAAGGCGGCGGTGTTCCCGCTCTCGAACTGGCTGCCCGATTCCTACCCGTCCGCGCCCGCGCCGGTGACCGCCGTCTTCGCCGGCTTGCTGACGAAAGTCGGTGTGTACTCGATCATCCGGACGCACACACTGCTGTTCCCCGACGGCGGTTTCGACACCGTCCTGCTGATCTGCGGCCTGCTCACCATGGTGGTCGGCATCCTCGGCGCGATCGCGCAGCACGACATCCGACGGCTGCTCTCGTTCACCCTGGTCAGCCACATCGGGTACATGATCTTCGGTGTCGGGCTCGCCACGACGGCGGGACTGGCGGGCGCGGTTTTCTATGTGGCGCACCACATTCTGGTGCAGACCACCCTTTTCCTCGTCGTCGGCCTGATCGAGCGACAAGCCGGATCCACCTCGCTGCGCAGGCTCGGCGGACTGGCCGCGGCGAGTCCGGTGCTCGGCGTGCTGTTTCTGGTGCCCGCGCTGAATCTCGGTGGCATACCGCCCTTTTCGGGGTTCATCGGGAAGGTCGCGCTGCTCCAGGCCGGCGCGTCCGACGGCAGCGGACTGGCCTGGGTACTGGTCGGGGGCGCGGTGGTCACCAGCCTGCTGACGCTCTACGCGATCGCGCGGGTCTGGGTCAAAGTGTTCTGGCGGCCGCGCACCGAAGCGCCGGAAGGACACCTCGCGGCGGCGAAACCGCCCACCCTGATCGAGGATTCGACCGACGTGCTCTACGACGAACGCACCGATCCCGGCCGTATCCCGCCGCTCATGCTGCTGTCGACCATGGCGCTGGCCGCGGTCGGCCTCGGCCTCACCGTGCTGGCGGGACCGATCCTCGGCATCGCCGACCGCGCCGCGGCCGACCTGCACGATCCCGCGGTGTACGTCGGCGCGGTACTCGGCGAACCGGAGGCGTACCGATGAGGATTTCGTGGGGTATGCCGGAGGTGCGGGCATGAGCGACGACGATATCCGCGAACCGTTCGACGAGACCGTCTCGCGAGGGATCGGCAAAGACAACGTGGTCCGCGTCGGAGTGCTGCTCTGGCTGGCCGCGGTCTACATGGCGCTGTGGGGCGATCTGAGCATCGGCAATCTGGTGGGCGGTCTCGTGGTGGGTGCGCTGATCATGGTGGCGCTGCCGCTGCCCCGGATTCCGGTGAGCGGTCGGCTCAACCTGTTCGCCATGGCGGAGGCCGCGGTGGTGAGCGCCTACTACGCGCTCGAATCCAGCCTGCAGATCGCGTGGTTCGCGATCCGGCCCGCACCGCCACCGGTCTCCGGGGTGCTGCGAGTCGGCCTGAGCACGAAGTCGGATCTGGTGCTGGTGCTCACCACCGATCTGCTGAACCTGATCCCCGGCACGATGGTGCTGGAGATCGACCGGAACCGCTGCCTGGTCTACGTGCACGTGCTCGACGTCGGCAGCGACGCCGCGGTGGCGCGGTTCTACCACCAGACCCGTCGCCTGGAGCGACTGCTGATCTCCGCCTTCGAGCGGCCCGTCCCGAAATCCGACCGGAGGTGAATGCATGACCGTCGTCGCCGTGCTCGCGGGCGTCCTGCTCGCGGCCGCCGCCGTCATCACCAGCTACCGCATCCTGGCCGGGCCGAGCACGCTCGACCGGGTCGTCGGTATCGACTCGCTGATGGCCATCGCGGCGTCGGGGCTCGCCGTGTGGGCCGCCTACAGCGGCGACACCACGGTGCTGCCCGCCATCGTCGCGCTGGCGCTGGTCGGCTTCCTCGGCTCGGCCGCCGTCTCCCGCTTCCGCGTCAGGGACGACCGATGACGGCCTGGCAGTGGCTCGCGGCCGCGCTGATCCTCAGCGGCGCCGTGCTGGCCTGCACCGCCGCGATCGCCATCGTCCGCTTCCCCGACACCCTCACCCGCATGCACGCCGCGACCAAACCGCAGGTCGTCGGGCTGCTCCTGGTGCTCGCGGGCGCCGCCATAGAACTGCGCGGCAAGGGCAATGTGTGGCTGCTCGCGCTGGTGGGCCTGTTCACACTCCTCACAGCCCCGGTGATCGCACACCTCATCGGCCGCACCGCCTACCGCGAACAGCGGCACCGCGACGGACTGCTGCGCGTCAACGAACTCGGCGACGAGCTCGACTGAGAGGGCACCGGCCGCGCACGCCGAAGGTGTTCTCGACGGTCCACGGGCCGATCCGCTCCTCGCGGAGGATGGATTCGGCAGGTCGGCCGCACCATTGAAGGCTGCGGCGATGAACCCTCGCCGCTCACGCCGGTGTTGGTCAGGCGAAGACGTCGTTGAAGGCGTCGGCGGTGAGGACGCGGAGGGCCCAGGTCCGTACCAGCGCCGGGTCCGTGGCACGGATAGTGTCGATGATCTCGGCGGGTAGCGACCCGAACTTCACGGTCAACAGATCGATCAAGGTTTCGACGCGCCCTTCCGCGCGCCCTTCCGCGCGTCCTTCCGCGCGTCCTTCGACGTGTCCTTCGACGTGTCCTTCGGCGCGGAGCCGTTCGGCGGTGGTCATGATGGCCTCCTTGGCTCGGGGACCGAGTCGATCGATGAACGGTTCCGGCAGTCAGCGGGCGGGTTCGGTACTTACGGCGGATGGACTCGGCAGGTCGGCGGCGACGAACAGTCTCCGCTCGCTCCGGTGTTGGTCAGGCGAGGATGTCTTCGAGGGTGTCGGCGGTGAGGATGCGGCTGGTCCAGGCTCGCACCTGGGTGGAGTCCGCGGCGTGGACGGTCTCTATGACTTCGGCGGGTAGCGACCCGAACTTCACGGTCAACAGATCGATCAAGGTTTCGACGCGCCCTTCCGCGCGTCCTTCCGCGCGTCCTTCGACGTGTCCTTCAGCGCGGAGCCGTTCGGCGGTGGTCATGATGGCCTCCTTGGCTCGGGGACCGAGTCGATCGATGAGTGGTCCGAGGTCGTCTACGTGGGTGTCGCCGACGATGTAAATGTACGTGGCGACGCATCGAAGTTCATCCGTGCCGTGGGGGCCGTCGAGGATTGCACGCAGATCCTCGGTCAATGCCAGCAGGTCGACGCCCAGGCGGGTATTGCCGGGTGCGATCTTGTGCAGGGCCAGCATCACGCGGGTCGCGGGAGTGAGGTCGCGGGCGCGCAGTGCGGGCAGGTCCAGGGCGGCGATGTCGTCGAGCAAGAACCGGAAGCGCGGCAGGTAGGGGCCCAGCGCCTGCTGGGTTGTCGGATCGAGATCGATGAGCTCGGTCAGTTCGGTGGGCGCGTTCCATGGGCGGCCGGTGTGGTTGCTGTGGACCACCAGTGGGACCACTGCTGGCAGGGTGCGGGCGTCGGGGTGTTGTCGCAGGTAGTGGTTCCAGATGTTGACCAAGTAGTCCAGCATGCGCAGTGGCATGAACGCGTCGCTGCGGCTCTGATGCTCGATCAGCAGGTAGATGTAGGCGTCGTGCCCGTTCAGGCGGGTTCGGAACAGTAGATCGCTGTAGCGTGAGCGCAGTTGTTTGGACACGAAGCTGCCCGATTGCAGTTCGAGTTCGTCCCAATCGACCCGAGCGGCAACCGCTTCCGGTAGGACTGTGCGCAGCTCGGAAGCGGCATCGGCAGGTCGGCCGAGGACGTGCCGGAAATACGCATCATGCGGGTTCGACGGGGAAACGGCCACGCCGGAAGCTAACCCGCCACCACGGCGACTCGCGCCAGAACGGTCACAGACCTATTGCGCTATCAGCGAATTCGGACACCCAGTGATCGCCTGGTTCCGCGAGGCTCGACTCTCGCACGAAACATCAGCGCTCGACCCGCTCGATCTCCCGCACCACGACAACCTGCTCCCGCTGCCCCGCGAACCAGGTGGCGTGGAACGCCGCAGCCATGCCGGCGAGCAGCGCCAGCACGATGGTCCCCGCGGGCACCGCGTACTCCGCCATCGGCACCGCCAGGTAGCGGTAGGAGACCAGCAGCACGGCCAGCACCGCCGCTCCGCCCGCGACGAGGCGGATGCGGAACCAACCCCAGCCGCGCTCCGGCTCGCGCAGCGCGGATTCCACAGTCATGCACAACACCGCGCCCGCGACCAGGTCGACGCCGTAGTGGTAGCCGAAGCCGAGAGTGGCGGCCAGCGTCGCGAGCAGCCAGAACGTGCCGCCCCAGCGCAGCCAGCGTGGCGCGCGGGAACCGGCGACGTCGCGGCGGGTGTGCAGGAAGACCGACAGCGCCCACGCGGTGTGCATGGACGGCATGCAGTTGCGCGGAGTCGCGGCGTCGAAGGGCAGCGGGGCGGGATTGCGGTCGATCGGCGGGATCACGCCCGGCCAGTAGTTGCCGACCTGGAGCCCGTTGCCGTCCACCCCGAAGGCGAACATCGGCCCGACCACCGGGAAGAGCACGTAGACGATCGGTCCGACCAGCCCGAGCACCAGGAAGGTGCGAACCAGGTAGTGGCTCGGCCACCGCCCCGAATCGACCACCCGCCGCAACTGCCACACCGCGACCACGATCGCGGCCACCGGCAGCTCGATGTAGACCCAGTGCAGCACGGCGTAGACCACCGGGCCGAGCGTGTCGACGACCCGGCCCATCACCCAGGACGGATCGCCGAGCGCGTGGTCGGCCAGCATCACGTACTCGTCCAGCACCTCCGGGCTGCTCATCACGGTGATGTGCAGCCACACGTCGCCGACCTTGGTGGCCAGGATCAGCAACGCGCCGAGTGCGGCGGCGTGCAGTGCGTTGCGCCGCTCCGTGCCGCTCCAGCGCAGCCAGGCGATCAGGGCCAACGCGGTGAGCACGATCACCGGACCGTTGCCGACCGTCGGCGCGTCACCGGAAAGCAGACGCCCGCCCGCGCACACCAGGTCGATGCCCACCGCCGCACCGAGCGCGACGAGCCTGCGCTGCATGGAGATACCGACCAGCGCCAGGATCAACCCGGCCCACGGCACCGACATCGATTTCGGCGTGCCCACGTAATCACGCCACACGCTCTCCAGTGGACCCTCGAAACCCTGCTGAAAGGCCACGATCTGGAGCACGATCAGCAGCGTGGGCACCGCTGCGAGGGCCGCTGCCACCCAGGCCCGGGACGGCGGTATCTTCAACCGCCGCACCGCACTTCCTACGCTGGAACCCGGGTCTTCGACAAGCACGTCGACCATAGTAAACGGGGGATGAACGCCGTCCCCCTGACCAGCTGAACGACAAGCGACCGCTCGCCGCAGCGAAACGCTACTTGTCGAGCTCCTTGACCAGCGCGTCCACCACCGCGATCAGGTCGCCCTGGGTCGCCGCGGCCACCTTGCGCTGGCGCTGATAGGACGCACCACGCTGGGGTATTTCGGCGACATAAGACAATTCGTCGGAGCAGCCGAGCCGTTTGGCCGTCGGTTCCAGCCGGTTCAGCACATCCATCAGGTCGTCGGTGACGAGCCGCTCGGTGTTGTCGGAGTCTGTGATGACGATCGCATCCAGGCCGTAACGCGCGGCCCGCCACTTGTTCTCCTGAACATGCCAGGGCGGCAGCGATCCGAGATGCTCGCCTTCCTCGACCCGGCGGTCCAAATCCACGATCAGGCAGTGGATGAACGCGGCGAGCGCGGCCAATTCGGCCCTGGTGGAGATGCCGTCGCAGATACGCACCTCGATGGTGCCCCATTTGGGCGCGGGCCTGATGTCCCAGTGCATGCCGCCCAGCTGCTCGATGACGCCCGTCTGCATCTGGTCGTGCACGAAATGCTCGAACTGCGTCCAGTTCTCGAACTGGAACGGCAGCCCCGCGGTGGGCAGCTGCTGGAACATCAGCGTGCGGTTGCTCGCGTATCCGGTGTCGGAACCGGCCCACATCGGCGAGGAAGCCGAGAGCGCGAGCAGATGCGGGTAGGTGAGCAGCAGCGAGTTCAGGATCGGAAAGACCTTCTCCCGGTGCGAGACTCCCACGTGTACGTGCACGCCCCAGATCATCATCTGGCGGCCCCACCACTGGGTGCGCTCGATCAGCTCGTCGTAGTGCGGCGAGCGGGTCAGCTGCTGCGCCGACCACTGGGCGAAGGGATGGGTGCCCGCGCAGAACAGATCGACGCCGAGCGGGTCGGCGGCGCGGCGCACCGTGTCCATCGTGCCGCTCAGATCGTCCACCGCGGCGCCGACGGTGTCGTGCACGCCGGTGACGATCTCCACGGTGTTGCGCAACAGCTCCTTGGTGACCTGCGGAGTGCCGTCCCAGGCGCGCAGGTCACCGACGGAGTCGAAGACCGCCGCCGCGGTATTGGAGAGGTCGCGCGTCACCTTGTCGACAAGCGCGACCTCCCATTCGATGCCGATGGTCGGCCGGGGCGAACCTGGAAATGGAACTTTCTCGATTGCCCCGCCCATATCGACACCTTGTCTACTGGACTACACCGCAGGCAACGCGGCCGCCCGCGTCGCCGGTCGCCAGTGTGTTGTCGTCCGGGCCTGCCACGCCGTCGGCACGGACGTAACGGTTGGGAATGTTGCCGAAGTTGTCGGCATCGGCGTGGATGATCAACGCGCGGTTCTTCAGATCGTCGAGGGTCACGGTGTCGGTCGTGGTGACCAGCTTGCCCTGGCCGTCCGAGCGGACCTGCAGCGAAGTCAGGTCGCCGCTGGCCGGGTGGGCGTTGGCGCTGCCTACCTGGAGGTGGCCGCCCGCCGAGAGGAAGTCACCGGCCGCGCCACCCGTGGGCGCCACCGAGTTGGCCTCGCACTTGCCGACCTGGTGGAAGTGCAGACCGTGGAAACCCGGCTTCAGGCCGTGCCCCTCGACGGTGATCACGAGGTGGTTGCCGTCCTTGGCGATGTTCGCGGTGGCGACCGAGCCGCCGGAGGCGTCCTTCAGCTCGACCTTGGTGCCGGGCTGGGTGGCCGGGCTGCCGTGCTCGGTCCCGGTCCCCTGGCCCTCTGCCGGGGCGGAGGAACCGGTCCAGACCGGCGGAGTCGTTCCCTTGACGTCACTCGACTCTTGACTGTTCGAGCAGGCAGCGAGGCCGAAGACCGCGACCGCAAGCACCGGGGTCACAGTCCGCCAGGACGGGCGACGAGTTGTGGACGGGGCCATCGGGGAACTCCTTTACGAGTACCGAGTTTACGAGTAAAGCTGGGTGGACACTGTCGTTACCGGACAAGATGATGCCACGACCGCCGTGTCGCGCCACGAAGGGGCCGCGCGCGTCGCACTCTTGTTTCAGTTACCCGTCAAAATGACGATGACACCCGCAGACCCGTCTCCGACTCCCGCCGACTTGGGCTCCGCGGTCGCGCCGAGATCCGCGGCGATCACCATCGCCGCCTCCCGCTCGCCAGCCGTATTCCCGTAGTACACAGTCGTTTTCGCGATGTTGCCACCCGCGTAGTTACCCGACGAGACGTTGGTCCAGCCCTTCGCCGACAAGTCGTTGGCGGTACGGGCGGCCAGACCGGCGACCAGGCTGTTGTTCAGAACGCGCACCGGCACGGCCCGATCGACCGTCCCCGCGGGCGCGCCCGCGGTCGTCGTCGGGGCGGCCGACGTGGTCGACGCCACGGTCGTCGTCGGGGCGCCCGTGGCCGACGCCACCGTGGTCGGCGCGGCCGTCGTCGCGGGCGCGGCCGAGGTGACCTGCTGGGCCGCGGTGGCCGACGACGACTCCTCGCCGTTCGTGGCGTCGGAATCGGAACTCGACAACGACATCGCGCCGAGACCTGCGAAAACGATGGCCAGCGCGATCAACACCATCGCCAGCGCGCGCAACGGCGGCCCGCCGGAGGTGGGATTGGTTTGACTCACGCTGTCGACCCTAGTCGCTCATCGGGCGCCGCTGCCTGCATCACGACCCGAAGACGTGTCATACCTGGAAACCGAGACGCCGTGCGGCTCTGGCCTTCTGCCTGCTCGCGCGAAGCCTGCGCAGCCGCTTCACCAGCATCGGATCGACGGCCAGCGCTTCCTGCCGGTCGACCACGGCGTTGAGCACCTGGTAGTACCGGGTCGGTGACATACCGAACAGTTCACGGATGGCCTCTTCCTTGGCGCCCGCGTACTTCCACCACTGCCGCTCGAAGGCCAGGATCTCGTGTTCGCGGCGGCTGAGGCCGCTGCCGTCGCCCTGCTCGGCCGAGGCCGCAGCGCCCGCCGTCGTCTCTTCGCTCGCGGAAGGGCTGTCCTGGATCCGAGCCGCTGCGCCGTCCATCTCGCTCCCTCGCCGAGTTACCACCAGACGAAAAATGGTGCTTGTACGTCGCGGATCATTCAACCACGCGCCAACAGGGATGCTCTCCCTTCGTCCCGGCGTGTTGACGACGCCCAGGTAGGCCTACCTCCGGCCGTGCGCAGGTAGGCGTACCTCCGCCTTCGCTCCGGCCATACGCAGCGCAATCCACGGGCTCCGTCCGGCAGCGCAAGGTGGCGTACCTCCTGCCTCCGCCCATGCAGGGCTATCGACGGACTCCGCGTTCGGCCGCGCAGGTAGGCTGCTTTCCCATGGCAATCCTCCCCATCGTGATCGTCGGTGACCCCGTGCTGCACAACCCGACCGAGCCGGTCACCAAATCACCGGAGGACTTGGCCCCGCTGATCTCGGACATGTACGAGACCCTGGACGCCGCCAACGGCGTCGGGCTCGCCGCCAACCAGGTCGGGGTGCCGCTACGCCTGTTCGTCTACGACTGCCCCGACGTCGGTGCCGACGGCACGGCCGTCCGGCGGCGCGGGGCGGTGATCAACCCCGTGCTGGAGACCTCCGAGATTCCGGAGACCATGCCGGACCCCGACGACGACGAAGAGGGCTGCCTCTCGGTGCCCGGCGAACAGTTCCCGACCGGCCGAGCCGACTGGGCGCGGGTCACCGGCACCGACGAGCACGGCGAGCCGGTGTCGATCGAGGGCAACGGCTTCTTCGCCCGCATGCTGCAGCACGAGGTGGGCCACCTCGACGGCTTCCTCTACGTGGACGTGCTGATCGGCCGCAACGCCCGCGCCGCGAAGAAGGCGATCAAGCGAAGTGGTTGGGGCACACCGGGTCTCAGCTGGGTACCGGGTACCGTTCCCGACCCCTTCGGGCATGACGACTGAGCCCGCCCCGGCGCAGATTCCGCTCGGCCGCCGGGTGGTGATGCGCTACGAACTGCCCGCCGGATATCCCCAACCGCTGACCGACGTGATCGGCGAACTGGTTTCGCTGGATCCGCCGACGGTGCGCGGCACCGACGGTCGAGTGATCTCGGTGTCGCCCGACCGGGTGGTCGCGCTGAAAGCCATCGGGCCGAGGCCGATTCGGACCAGGGAGATCAGGGCGCTGGAGGCGGCCGCGGCGGACGCGTGGCCAGGAATCGAGACCGCCTGGCTCGACGGCTGGCTGCTGCGCGCCGGGCACGGCTACACCAATCGCGCCAATGCCGCTGTGCCGCTGGGAGAATCCGGACGACCCGCCGAACTCTCCAGCGACACCCTGCACCGCATCGGCGAGTGGTACACCGCGCACGGTCTGCCGCTGCAACTGCTGCTGCCCGATCGGCTCGCACCGGTGCCGCCCGGCTGGCGCACCTGGAACGAAACCCTCGTGCTCGGCATCGACATCACCAATTTCGTACTGCCGCAAGGCCCGCCGATGGTGCGGATCGCGCAACGTCCTGACGAGGCGTGGCTCAGCCTCCATCGCTATCGCGGCGAAGACCCTGCGGCGCAGCATGTTCCGGAGCCGTCGACCGAGGTGCTGACCGCCGTGCACGAGGGCGAGCTCGGTTTCGCCTCGCTCGGACTGCCGAGCCCCATCGCCATAGGACGGGGCGCGTGCACCACCGCGCCGGACGGGCGCCGCTGGATCGGGCTCACCTGCGTCGCGGTGGCCGCCGAACATCGCAGGCACGGCCTGGCCACGCTCGTGTGCGCCGAACTGATCCGCTGGGGGCACGAGCGCGGGGCCACTCACGCCTACGTCCAGGTGTCGGCCGACAACGCGAGCGCGCTCGAGCTCTATCGCGGCCTCGGTTTCCTGGACCACCACGGCTATCGCTACGCCGCTCCGCACGGCGGAGAATAGACCCCGACGGCAGAAGGAAGGCATTTTCGTGCGTCTGGCGACCTGGAACGTCAATTCGATCCGCTCCCGTCTCGACCGGGTGGCGGCCTGGCTGGACCGCCAGGACATCGACGTGCTCGCCATGCAGGAAACCAAGTGCCGCGACGACCAGTTCCCGTTCGAACGCTTCGAGGAGCTCGGCTACGAGGTCGCCCATCTGGGCATCAACCAGTGGAACGGCGTCGCGATCGCGTCCAGGGTCGGCCTGGAGGACGTCGCGCTCGGCTTTCCCGATCAGCCCGGTTTCGACAAGGACGCGGGCGAATCCCTCATCAGCACACCGGTCGTCGAATCGCGCGCGCTCGGCGCGACCTGCGGCGGCGTGCGGGTCTGGAGCCTGTATGTGCCGAACGGCCGCGCCCTCACCGACCCGCACTACGCCTACAAACTCGAATGGCTGGAGACGCTGCGCGACAACGCCGCCGCCTGGCTGACCGAGGACCCGCAGGCCAAGATAGCGCTGGTCGGCGACTGGAACATCGCGCCGACCGACGACGATGTGTGGTCGCCCGCGTTCTTCGAGGGCAAGACGCACACCTCCCAGCCCGAGCGCGACGCCTTCACCGCCGTCGTGGACACCGGCTTCGCCGACGTCATGCGGCCCTTCGCCCCTGGTCCCGGCGTCTACACCTACTGGGACTACACCCAGCTGCGCTTCCCGCGCAAAGAAGGCATGCGCATCGATTTCATCCTCGCCTCCCCCGCCCTCGCCGCCGCCACCACGGACGCGGGCGTCGACCGCGAGGAACGAAAAGGCAAGGGCGCCAGCGATCATGCCCCGGTCATCGCCGAATTCGACATTCCCGTAGAGCGCCGCTGACGGCGGCGGCCGCACGCCGATCCGTGGATCGACGCGCGGCCGCCGAGTTGTTCAGCCCGTTGCGATCAGGGCAGCACCTGCGGCACCACGTCCGGCGCGACAGCGCCCACGATAGCGCCGATGACCGCACCGCCGATGGCGCCGGTGATCGCGCCGAGCGGCACCGAGAGGAGCGCGCCGACGCCGAAGGCGAGGATGCCGGGCAGGCCCGTGATGGCGCCGACCACCGCGCCGACGCCCGCACCCGCGGCGGCGCCGTTCTGGATCGGGTCGGAGTTCTGCGCCGCGGGGTTGGTGGCGATCGGCTCGGCGGCGGCCGCAAACGCGACGCCCGACCCCCATGGCAAATGATCTCCCCCAGGCGAATCGAACGTCTACAAACGTGATTCGAACGCCACAAGTCGTACCGGACCGCCACCGCCGAGATCAAGTGTCGTGTCTGCCATCACATTTCGTGAGCGAGCGGGCAGGGTCCTGCCTCAGCCCGCCGACGCCTTGCCGCGCGCGGCGCGACCGTAGCGTGCGCGGGCCTGTTGCGGGGTGACCGTGACCGGGTGCTGCGGCACCCCGGCGGCGAGGTGTTCGCGGTAGAGGCGCGCGGTCATCGGGCCGAGGAAGCTGCCGAGCACGGCGAGCTTCGCCCGCTCGTTGCCGAGCACCTTGATCGCGGCGCGCATCGGCAGCCGGTAGGCCGCGTCGACGAGGGCGGGTTGATCGAAACCGCCGGTCGACCGCATCCAGCCGGGCAGCGTGGCGATCGCGGCCGGTGCGACCAGCCGGCTGCCCGCCCATAGCTTGAAGCCGCGGTCGCGCGGGGTGTGCAGCAGGTAGTGCATGCCGCGGTGCGCGCGTTCGGAAGTGCACAGCGTCGGCCGGACCGCGGCGAAGTACTCGCGGACCTCCGCGCGCGAGGAAGGCACGTCGGCGGGCTTGCAGGTCTGCAACTCCGCGGCGATCACGCATTCGGCCCAGTAGCGCCGCTCCTCCTCCGGAGTGAGCGGGCCAGGTCCGTAGACCTCGTAGCACTTGAGCACCGAATGCCAGCCGGTGACGTGGATCCACAACTGCGACGCGGGATTGTTTGCGCTGTAACGCTTTCCGGTGATCGGCTGGATGCCCCTCGCCTGCGCGTGCACCGCCATCAGGTGCTCGGACGCCTCGATGGCCATCCGGCTGTCGGCGACGGCCGCGATGAGGAAGTAGGCGAAGGTGTGGTCGAGCCTGCCGGTCGGATCCTTGTAGATGCCCTCGACATCGGCGACCGCCGCGGTCAGCGCCGGATCGAAGTGCTCGAGGACCACCGAGCGCTGGAAGCCGATGACCGCGGTCGGCGCGGTCCACACCTTCCAGGTCGGCGAATCGGGTCCGAAGAATCCGTAGTCGACCTCCCGGATGGTCCGGGCAGGCGCGCCGAATTGCGGACGCGTTGCGGTAGCGGTCATCGTCTGCTCCCTTGCATGCGATGTTCCGGGCTTGCCGGAGATTCCTTCATGACGGTGGTGATCGGGCCTACGGGTTCATGACGTAGCCGCCCGCGTGCGCGCGAGCCTCGGCGAGCACCTTGTCGAAACGGGCGGCATCGGTCGCCGGGCGGCGCACCAGATCCAGCGCCCTCGCCTGCTGCGCCTTGGTCGCGTTCGGCTTGCTGTGCAGAGCGAGCGCGTTCTTGGCGAACTCCCGCACGAAGACGTCGAAGAGCTGGTCGAGCACGGCGGCGTCGGTCCCCTCGATCGCGGCCTGTTCGAGAATCAGCTGCGCGTACGGGATCGCCGTGAACAGCTCACCGATCGCGAACAGGAAGTCCACGTCGCGCTGTTGCTCGGCGGTAGGCGCGGCGGCGGCGAGCAGCGTCTGGAAAGCGAGCGCCTGCTCCAGGAAAATCGCCACGTTCGGCACGTGCGCGTACTTCTCGAACACCGGGCGCC
The DNA here is from genome assembly GCF_057708605.1 of Nocardia sp. bgisy118. NCBI lineage: Bacteria > Bacillati > Actinomycetota > Actinomycetes > Mycobacteriales > Nocardiaceae > Nocardia > Nocardia sp. bgisy118. Next base: position 156,167 of record NZ_JBYISM010000010.1, read on the forward strand.
AGTCGGCGAACCGGATGCGGCCCAGACCAGCGCTCGGACCCTGCCGGAACAGGAATTCGTCGTCGGCGGCGTCGCGGCGGATCGGCACCTCGGGGTACCACGCGGCCGCCAGTTCCGCGCGCAGCTTGGGCACCGCCGCGCCCGCTCGCGGGGCGAGCCTGCGGCTCGACCAGCTCAGCGCCGAGGACACCGCCCGCACCGCGCCCTTGGGCGCCGCAGCTGCGCCGGGCAGGACGCGCAGTGCGGCAAGACCGGCATCGGACGGATGGAACATGTAGTTGGCCAGGAACTTCAGCGACAGCGCCATGTTCACGTGCACCGTGCCCTCCAGGCGCGGCAGCCCGAACAGGCCGAGCATGGCCATCGGGAAGTACATGTCGTTCTCGAAGCCGCGGGCGGCGATCACGTCGGCCAGATCCTCGATGATGCGCTGCCCCTGCCGTGTCACGGTCATCTTCTCGATCGCGTTGAACAGCAGGTAGCGCCGGTCTTCCTGGGACGCGGAGCGCAGGTAGTCGATGGCGCGCTCGCTGTAGAGCTTCATGCCGATCAGCCGCGCGTAGGAGTCGGTCAGCAGCGAGCGCACTTGCGGAAACTCGGTCACCCTGTGCCCGAACAGGATTCGGTTCTCCGCGTGCGTGATCGACTCGTAGAAGGCGTGTTCGCAGGCGCCGACGGCGCCGAAGCCGAGGTTGAACTTGCCCACGTTGACGGTGTTCATCGCGGCGTGGAAGGCAGCCTCGCCCCGGTGCAGGATGTCCTCCTCGGCCACCGGATAGTTCTCCAGATCGAAAGCGGCCACGTACATCTGACTGTCGACCACATTGCGGCGCAGCTTGTAGTTCTTGTGCTTGCTGTCCGCGACGAAGAAGAGATACCCCTCGTAATCCTCCTGCGCCGGTTTGGCATTCAGCGCCTGCGCGCTGTCGATGATCGGCTTGTCCGAGCGACGGCCGAACACCGAGACCATGCCAGCCAGGTTTCCGTTGCCGATGTAGTGCTTGCCGCCGTTCGCGGTGAAACCGCCGCCACGCTTGGGCTTCAGCACCATGTCGGTGGAGTACACGTCGGCGCCGTGCTCCTTCTCCGACAGGCCGAACGCGAAGATGCTGCCGGAGTCGAGCAGCGCCGCGGCGCGCTGCTTGGCGGCCTTGTTGTCGCTCTGCCAGATCGGGCCGAGCCCCAGGATGGTTACCTGCCAGACGTACCAGTAGGACATGCCGTAGAAGCCGAGGATCTTGCTCATCATCGCGATCCGGCCGGTATCCCAGCGCTTGTTCGGATCGCCGTTGGCCTCGGCCGCCGGGGTGAGGAAGGTCGCGAAGACCCGCTCGCGCTTGACGAAGTCGAGGAAGTCGGAATACCAGACGCGGTCGCGGTCGTCCCGCTTCAGCGCCGCCTTGCCGCGCGCCTCGAACCACTCGACGGTCGCGCGCAGCAGTCGCCGAGTCTCGGCATCGAACTCGGCGAACTCGCAGGTCTTCGGGTTGAACAGGGTTTCGGTCATCGGTGGCTCCTCGGCCGTGCGGACGGCGCCCGGCATCCGACCGGGCCACTTCATTCACGAATGTAGCATTATTATTCATCAGTGAAGGAAACCCGGCAAGGGTCGCCCGACCTGGGAGAACCGGAGGAGGTCGCTGCTATGTTGGTGCCCATGGGTACCGAGCAAGCCGTACGACCGCGTCAGCGGGCGCGGCACCTCGGACCGCAACGCCGCCGCCCGCAGGTGCTCGACACGGCACTGGCCATCGCCGTCGAGCACGGCGTCGCGTCGGTGACCATCGCCGCCGTCGCCGAGCGGATGAACGTCACCAGGCCGGTGATCTACGCCTGCTTCGCCGACCGCGTCGAACTCATCCAGGAACTGATCCGCCGCGAAGAGGGCCACCTCATCGAGGGGTTGCTCGAGGCCACCCCGCGCCGCGCGGTCGACGCGGGCGAGACCGTCTTCGTGGAGGGCTTCCAGACGCTGCTGGAGATCGCCGCGGCCCGGCCGGACTCGTGGCGGCTGCTCTACGGCAATCCCGATCCCGCCGTGGCGGATTCGTTCGGCCGCGGCCGCAAGCTCGCGGTCGAGCGGTGCACCGAACTGCTGCGTCCCACGCTGCGCGCGTGGGGCACCGAGGACGCCGAACGGAAGCTGCCGATCCTGGTGGAACAGTGGGTCTCGGCCGGCGAGGGCGCGGTGCGTTCGCTACTGGCCGACGAGGGCGACTGGACGCCGCAGACGCTCGGCGCGTTCGTCGGCGCGGCGGTCTATCGCGCGCTGCGCCAGGCCTGACTCGCCGTTCGAACGAAATCCGCCGATACCGCAGTGAGGCACGCCCGATTGCCGCCGGATGCGGTCCGCCCGAAGCCCACGCGGTCAGAGTCGGTCCGACATTTCTCCTGCAATCTCGATCGACCGTCGGCGAGATACCGACGAACAGGCCGATAAGTCGGCAGATTTGCTTCCGTACGGGGCGCGTTTCCCGATCGCCGCAGGCGTCGGCTCACTACGATGGAGATCGACTGATCCGACCAGCGATCTGGCGGGAGGTGCGAGCATGGCGTTCTATCGGCAGGTCGGTGCGGTGCCGCCGAAGCGGCACACCCAGCACCGCGACGAGCACGGCAGGCTCTACTACGAGGAGCTGATGGGCGAGGAAGGCTTCTCCGGCGATTCCGCTTTGCTCTATCACCGCGGCCTACCGCCCGCCATCGTCGACGCCACGGTCTGGGAGCTGCCGGACCAGACGACGACGCCGAACCACCCACTGCGCCACCGGCATCTGCGCCTGCACGATCTGTTTCCCGGCGACGTCGCGGCCGAAACCGATCCGGTGACCGGCAGGCGGCTGCTGCTCGGCAACGCCGACGTGCGGATCTCCTACGTCGCGGCCAAAGGCGCCTCGCCCTTGTACCGCAACGCGATCGGCGACGAACTGGTGTACGTGGAGGCGGGCGAGGCCACCGTCGAGACCGTCTTCGGCACGCTGCCCGTCCGCCAGGGCGACCAGGTCCTCATCCCGCGCGCCACCACCCACCGCTGGTTGCCCGCCGGTCCGGAACCGCTGCGCGCGTACGCGATCGAGGCCGCGAGCCACATCACGCCGCCCAAGCGCTACCTGTCGAAATTCGGTCAGCTGCTGGAGAATTCACCGTACTGCGAGCGAGACCTGCACGGCCCGGCCGGTCCGCTGCTCGAATCCGATACCGACGTCGAGGTACTGGTGAAGCATCGGGCGAGCGGCCGCATGGTCGGCACTCGCATGATCTACGCGACGCACCCGTTCGACGTGGTCGGCTGGGACGGGTGCCTCTACCCGCTCACGTTCAACATCGCCGACTTCGAGCCGATCACCGGGCGCGTGCACCAGCCGCCGCCCGTGCACCAGGCGTTCGAGGGGATCAATTTCGTGGTGTGCAATTTCGTGCCGCGTAAGGTCGACTACCACCCGCTGTCGATCCCGGTGCCGTACTACCACTCCAACGTCGACTCCGACGAGATCATGTTCTACTGCGGCGGAAATTACGAGGCGCGCAAGGGTTCCGGAATCACGCAAGGCTCGGTGTCGGTGCATCCCGGCGGCTACGCGCACGGACCGCAGCCCGGCGCCTACGAGCGCAGCATCGGCATCGAATTCTTCGACGAACTGGCCGTCATGGTGGACACCTTCCGCCCGCTCGAACTCGGCGAGGGCGCGCTGGCCTGCGAGGATCCCGCCTACGCGTGGACGTGGTCCGGCCGGGGTCCGCAGTGAGGACGCGCCTCGAAGTGCCGGACGATTCGCCGTTCGGCTCGGACAACCTGCCTTACGGGGTGTTCGCGCCGCGCGGCGGCGGACATCGGGTCGGTGTGCGATTCGGCGAACATGTCGTCGATCTCGCTCTGGCGCTGGATGATTCGGCCTTCGCCGCTGCGGACCTGAATCCCTTCCTGGCGCAGGGGCCCGCACGTTGGCGCGAGGTGCGCGAGCGGGTGCGCGAACTGGTCGACTCCGAGATCCCCGCCGAGGCCGTGCATTCCCTCGCGGACGTGTCGACGGCGCTGCCGATCCGCGTCGGCGACTACGTCGACTTCTACGCGAGCATCGACCACGCCACCAACCTCGGACGCCTCTTCCGCCCGGATGCCGAACCGCTGCTGCCGAATTGGCGGCACCTGCCCGTCGGCTACCACGGCAGGGCCGGAACCGTGGTGGTCTCCGGCACCGATGTCGTCCGCCCGCACGGCCAGCGCAGAACCGATTCGGGCGCACCGGATTTCGGCCCTGCACGACGGCTGGACATCGAAGCCGAACTCGGCTTCGTCCTCGGCGTCGGTTCCGAACTCGGCAGGCCGATCGACATCACCGAAGCCGAGAACCATCTGTTCGGCGTGGCACTGGTCAACGACTGGTCCGCCCGCGACATTCAAGCCTGGGAGTACCAGCCACTCGGACCGTTCCTCGGCAAATCGTTCGCGACCTCACTGTCGGCCTGGGTGACGCCGCTGGCGGCCCTCGACTCGGCGCGGATAGCGCTACCGGAACAGTCCCCACCACCGCTGCCCTACCTCACCGCCGATCAGCCGTGGGGGCTGGACATCGACCTGACCGTGCGCTGGAACGGCCACACCGTCGCCCACCCGCCGTACGGACGCATGTACTGGTCACCCGCGCAGATGCTCGCGCATTTGACCGCCAACGGCGCAGCGACTCGCACCGGCGATCTGTTCGCCTCGGGCACCATTTCCGGCCCGGAGGCCGGGCAACGCGGGTCGTTCATCGAATTGTCTTGGGGAGGAAAGGAACCCGTTGAGGTGGGAGAGGAGTTGCGGACGTTTCTGGAGGACGGTGACGAGGTGGTGATCACGGCGTCGGCTCCTGCGGCGGGGGGTGCCCGCATCGGGCTTGGTGAGGTGCGCGGGCGGATTCTGCCTGCGCGCGATCGGTCCCTCGCGGGATTGCACGAGGCATCGAGTCCCGCCTCATAGTTCGAGTCGAGTTTTGTGTGGCGCTTGCTTGTGGATTGCGGTCGCAGTATTCGTAGTTCGCAGCGAGTGCGCCCGCCCAGCGGTTGGGTAGCAGCATGGCTAGGTTTCGAGTCGCGCGCGCGTTTGGTCGACTGTGCGCGTCGCTCACCGTTCGCAGCGGATCCGCCTACCCAGGTCTTCGCTTGCCGGGCTGGGTCTTTGTGCGGGCTCGCGCCCGCCCACCACCGACCTCGCGACGGAAGATAGCCCAGCAGCACAGAACGTGACGCCACACACTTTCGGCCCAAGACGTGGCCAGCATCACCACCCCCGCCGATTCAGTTGGATCGACCCACCGGTTTACCGTTCGGGTGAATCACCCATCGGACGGGAGCCCGCGGCAATGTTGACCACCCTCGCACGGTTCGCCGTCGCGCGCCCGCGCGTCGTTCTCGGCCTCGCGCTGCTGCTCATGCTGCTGTGCGGCCTGTTCGGGGCGACCGCGCAGTCGCACATGAAGTCCGGCGGGTTCGTCACTCGGGACCTGGAGTCGGTCGAGGCCGCCGACTTCATCGCCGACCATTTCACCGGCGGGGACCCGAACTACATCCTGCTCATCACCGCCGAGGACGGGGTCGACAGCGCGGCGGCGAAGGCGGCAGCGCAGCGAGCGACCGACCAGCTGCGCACTTATCCCGAGGTCAGCGGCATCCAGTCGTACTGGTCGGCGCGGCCGGACCTGGCGCAGGCGCTGCGCGGCAGGGACGGGCACAGCGGGATCGTCGTGGCCAGTATCGAGGGCGACGACGGTGAGCTCAGCGAGCGCGCCGCGAAGATCAGCGAGACGGTGCAGACCAGCGGCGATGGCGTCACCGTTCGCGCGGGCGGGCTGGCCGCCGTTTTCGCGGACATGAACTCCCAGATCAGCGAGGACCTGATCGTCGCGGAGGCCATCGCGGTGCCGCTGACCGGGCTCTTGCTGATCCTGGTGTTCGGCAGTGTGGTCGCCGCCGCGCTGCCGATCGCGATCGGCCTGTTCGCCATCGCCGCCGCGCTCGGCATTCTTCGGGCGCTGACGGCGGTCACCGACGTCTCGATGTACGCGCTGAACATGACCACCGCGCTCGGTCTCGCACTGGCCATCGACTACAGCCTGTTCATCGTCAGCCGATACCGGGAGGAGCTGGCCCGCGGCCTGGATTCCGGCGCGGCCGTGGTGCGCTCGATCCAGACCGCAGGCCGCACCGTGGTGTATTCGGCTCTTGTGGTCGCGCTTTCGCTGGCGGCGCTCGCCGTGTTCCCGCAGTACTTCTTCAAGTCGTTCGCCTATGCGGGGATGGCGGTGGTCGCGGCGGCGGCAGGCGCCGCGGTCATCGTGCTGCCCGCGATTCTGGTGCTGGTCGGCGAGCGGGTGAACGCGCTGGACCTGCGGGTCCCGCTGCGCCGCATGCTCGGTCGGCCCACGCCCGCGGAGCAGGCGCCGGAGCGCAGCCTGTGGTACCGGTGGGTCGTCGGCGTGATGAAGCGCGCCGCTCCGGTCGCGGTGATCACGACCATCGCGCTGCTGCTGCTCGGATCACCTTTCCTGTCCGCGCATTTCGGCTACCCGGATGATCGCGCGCTGACGCAGTCCGCGCCGAGCCGCCAGGTCGGCGACGCGCTGCGCAGCGACTTCTCCGCCGATCTCGGCGCGAGCGCCTACGCGGTGCTGCCCGGATTCCACGGCGGCCAGGCCGAGCTCGGGGCATACGCCGCGGCGCTGTCCAAGGTGGCCGACGTGCCTGCGGTGCTGTCGAGCGAAGGCGTCTACGTCAACGGACTGCGCGCGGCCGCAGCACCGCCCGGAATGTCCGGCGCGGAGGGCGCTTTCCTGTCCATCGGGACCCGCCTCGATCCGTACTCGACGGACGGCAAGGATCAGCTCGCCCAGTTCCGGGCGATCCCCGCGCCCGGCGACGTGCTCTTCGGCGGCGCCGCCGCGCTGAACCAGGATTCGGTCTCCGCGATCGCGGACCGGCTCCCGCTCGCCGCCGCGCTCATCGCCGTCACCACCTTGATCCTGCTGTTCCTCTTCACCGGCAGTCTGCTGCTTCCGGTGAAAGCCCTTCTGCTCAACATTCTTTCGCTGGCCGCGACCTTCGGCGCGATGGTGTGGATATTCCAGGACGGGCACCTGTCCGGCCCGCTCGGCTTCACCCCGACCGGAAAGCTCGACCTCGCGATGCCGATCCTGATGTTCAGCCTCGCGTTCGGCGCGTCGATGGACTACGAGGTGTTCCTGCTCTCCCGAATCAGGGAGGAGTGGCTGGCGGGCGAGAAGACCGCGGCGGGCAACACCCACGCCGTCGCCATGGGCTTGGCCAGGACCGGCCGGATCTTCACCGCCGCCGCATTGTTGATGAGCATCGTCTTTCTCGCGCTCGCCAGTTCCGGTGTCGCGGCCATGAAACTGTTCGGCATCGGGTGCGCGCTCGCGGTGCTCAGCGATGCCACGGTGATCCGCGCGCTGCTCGCACCCGCGCTGATGCGGGTGATGGGTACCGCCAACTGGTGGGCGCCGAAACCCCTTGCGGCGCTGCACAGGCGCTTCGGTCTGTCCGAGGAATCAGAGGTTCCGACGCCGCGAGACACGGGCGTCACCCCGGCGACCGGGGCCGAAGCCGATCCGGTACCCGCCGCGGTTCGCGAATAGCACCGCAGGGGATTACGACTGCATGCCGCGTCCGACGTAGACCACGCCGACGAATTCGGTCAGGTCGTCGATCAACGTCTGCACATCGTCGCGCGCGCCCCCGTCGTCGTGATGGTGCAGCCAATCGGCGACCAGCTCGAACATGCCGCCGATGGTGGCCAGAGCGAGGGCCAGCCGCCTGCGCTGAGCCCGCTCGTCCGCCGCGGGACCCGCCGACCACTCACCGTCCAGGAACGCCGCCGCCCAACGCCGGTTGCCGCGGCGCTGCTTCTCCACCGCCGGTGAAATACCGCCCGCCTCACCGAAAGTCACCTTCGCCAGGCGCGGGTCGTCGGCGATCGCGTGCACGAACGCGCCGATGACCGCCGCGGCGCGCTGCGACCAGTCGCGTCCCGCCACCTCCGCCGCCACCTCGGCCACGCGTTGCTGGATCTGCGCCGTGATCAGCTCGAGTAGTGCGACGTAGCAGGCTTCCTTGCTGTCGAAGTGATCGTAGAACCCCTTCGTGCCGACGTAGGCGCGCTGACAGATCTGTTCTATCGAAGTACCCGAAAAGCTCTGTTCGGCAAACAGTTCGGTCGCGGCCTCCAGCAGTTGACTGCGACGCTGCGCGCTGCGCTGCTCGGCGTCGAGGCCGCGAATCCGGCGCCGGGCCGGAGCCGGGCCGGGCCGCGCGGCGGGTGTGCTGCGGGTCATCTCACGACGATAGCCGGAGTGGTTTCAGAAAGAAGTCTTGTTGGCAATCGGAACCCGTGCTGTAATCGCTGTACCGATGAGGAGGGACCGAGATGTCGGTGATCGAAGGCGATTCGGCCGGAAGGCGCCCCACGTTCGTGCGCGCCGTCGTCGCCGCGGTGATCGTTACCGTTGGCGTCGCGCTGGCGGTCGGTGGGTCGCTCTCCGTCGCGGTGGCTATGCCACTGCCGCAACATGATTCGTTCTACGAGCCGCCGCAGGACTTCGCGAGCGCCGAGCCCGGGACCGTCCTCCGCTCCCGCGAGGTGCGACTCGCCGTGCTCACGCTGCTGCCGTTGAACGTGCGTTCCTGGCAGTTGCTGTATCGCACGACCGACCTGTTCGACGAACCCGCCGTCGCGGTCACGACCGTGGTACTTCCGGCGGGCGCGGACCCGACCCGCTCGCGCCCGCTGGTGTCGCTCCAGTTCTACTACGACAGCGCAAGCCCTTCCTGCGCACCGTCGTACGTGTTGCGGCAGGGTGCGGGACTGCCCGGCGTCGAGGGCATCCATTCCAACAGCGAGCTGATCGCGCTGGCCGCACTGATCAGCCAGGGCTGGGCCGTGTCGATTCCGGACTACGAAGGCCCGTCCGGTCATCTCGCGGTCGCCAAGGAACCCGGGTACATGACGCTCGACGGGATCAGGGCCGCACAACGATTCGAGCCGATTGGCCTGGACGGTGCGAATACGCCGGTGGCCCTTTGGGGTTACTCCGGCGGCGGAATGGCCACCGGGTGGGCCGCCGAGATGCAGCCGAGCTACGCCCCGGAGCTGAACCTGAAGGGCGCGGCGCTGGGTGCGCCCGTCTCGGATGTCGAATCGTTGCTGCACGTCAACGGATCCATGTTCGCCAGTCTGATCGGCATCGGAATCGCCTCGCTGTCCAACGCCTATCCGAGCTTCCACGAGGTGACCTACCGGCATCTCACGCCCGAGGGCCGTGCGCTGCTCGACCGCACCAACGCGCAGTGCCTACCGCGCAACGCGCTCACCCAGATGTTCGTCGATTACCAACGGCTGCTGACGATTCCGATTGCCGACTACCTGGCGCTGCCGGAGATCCGCGAGGTGTTCGATGCGACGGTGCTGGGTGGCAACACCCCGACCACACCGATCCACCTGTACCAAGGCGTCTTCGACGAAGCGGTGCCGGTGTGGACCAACGACTCTCTCGCCCAACGGTATTGCGCGAACGGCGCCTCCGTCGTCTACAAACGCGACCACCTCAGCGAGCATCTGACGCTGCCGTCGCTCGGCATGGCCGACACCTTCGACTGGCTGAAGGAGAGGCTGGCGCCGAACGCGCCGGACCAGGTCGGCTGCCGGACCGACAATGTGGTCTCCATGCTCGCCGACGTCGACGCGCTGCTGAGTCAGCTCGAGATCAATCTGAACGCCGGCTTCGGCGCACTCGGGTTCCCGATCGGTCCCAGCGAACGCTGATCCAGGCCGCACATTTCCTTCTGGATGGTGCGATGAATTCGGCCGGACTGGGAAGTCTGCACAGGCGAGGAACGACCCACGTCAGGAGATGGCCATGCAGAAGATCGTCACGAACCTCTGGTACGACACCCAGGCCGAGGAGGCGGCGAAGTTCTACTGTTCGCTCTTCCCGGACTCCAAGATCACCGACATCCAGTACTACGGCGAGGCGGGGCCGCGCGAGGCCGGACTCGCCATGGTCGTCGACTTCGAACTGAACGGTCAGAAGTTCACCGCCATCAACGGCGGCGGCGAGTACCACTACACGCACGCCATGTCGCTGCTGGTCAACTGCGAAAGCCAGGTCGAGGTCGACCGCCTGTGGCTCGCGCTGCTCGCCGACGGCGGCCAGGAGATCGAGTGTGGCTGGCTCAACGACAGGTACGGCATCCCGTGGCAGATCTGGCCGGTGCAGGCCAACGAGCTGATGAAGGGCGATCCCGCCGCCGTCGCGCGCGCCACCAAGGCCATGTTGGGCATGAAGAAGATCGACGTGCAGGCCATGCGGGACGCCTACGAGGCGGTCTGACCACCGCATTTCACCTCCCCGAATCCCCGCGCGGTGAGGCGCTGGGCTACGTGGACGCGCGCGGGTTCGGGTCATCGCCGGGCGTGTCCGCGCGGCGGGCGGGTATGGTCGACCGGGAAATTTCACATCGCCAACGGGGGCTCGCACCAGCGGGCTGAGAGGACGGCTAGCCCAAGAGGGCGGTAAGGGCCGTCGACCGTATGAACCTGACCGGGTAATGCCGGCGTAGGGAGGAGAAGCATGGCCACCGCCAACGGCGCCGCCGCGCCCGTCGACACCGTGACCACCGGCCCCATCGAGGGCAGCGTCAAGCACTACCAGGAAGTCGACGACCTGCGCATTCCGGTGCGTCGGATCAATCTCACCAACGGTGAAACCTTCGACGTCTACGACACCTCGGGCCCGTACACCGACGACAACGCGGCCATCGACCTCGAGGCCGGGCTGCCCAAGCTGCGCGACACCTGGGCCAAGCCGCAGGTGGACGGCCCGCCCACCCAGCTGGCGTGGGCGCGGCAGGGAATCGTCACCCCGGAGATGCGGTTCATCGCCGGACGCGAGGGCGTCGAGCCCGAGCTGGTGCGCGAGGAGGTCGCGGCCGGGCGCGCGGTGATCCCGGCCAACCACAAGCACCCGGAGCTGGAGCCGACGATCATCGGCAAGAAGTTCCTGGTGAAGATCAACGCCAATATCGGCAACTCCGCGGTGTCCTCCTCCATCGCCGAGGAGGTGGAGAAGATGGTGTGGGCCACCCGCTGGGGCGCGGACACCATCATGGACCTGTCCACCGGCAAGAACATCCACGAGACCCGCGAGTGGATCCTGCGCAACTCCCCGGTCCCGGTCGGCACCGTGCCGATCTACCAGGCGCTGGAGAAGGTGAACGGCGATCCGACCCAGCTCACCTGGGAGATCTACCGCGACACTGTCATCGAACAGTGCGAGCAGGGCGTGGACTACATGACCGTGCACGCGGGCGTGCTGCTGCGCTACATCCCGTTGACCGCCAAGCGGGTCACCGGCATCGTCTCGCGCGGCGGCTCCATCATGGCCGCGTGGTGTCTTGCCCACCATCGCGAGTCGTTCCTGTACACCCACTTCGAGGAACTCTGCGAGATCCTGGCGAAGTACGACGTGACCTTCTCCCTCGGCGACGGCCTGCGTCCCGGCTCCATCGCGGATGCCAACGACGAGGCCCAGTTCGCCGAGCTGCGCACCCTGGGCGAGCTGACGAAGATCGCGAAATCCCATGGCGTGCAGGTGATGATCGAAGGCCCCGGACACGTGCCGATGCACAAGATCGTGGAGAACGTGCGGCTCGAGGAGGAGCTGTGCGAGGAGGCGCCGTTCTACACCCTCGGCCCGCTGGCCACCGACATCGCGCCCGCCTACGACCACATCACCTCGGCCATCGGCGCCGCGATCATCGCCCAGGCGGGCACGGCCATGCTCTGCTACGTCACACCCAAGGAACACCTCGGCCTGCCCAACCGCGACGACGTCAAGGTCGGCGTGATCACCTACAAGATCGCCGCGCACGCCGCCGACCTCGCCAAGGGTCACCCGCACGCTCAGCAGCGCGACAACGAATTGTCCAAGGCCCGTTTCGAATTCCGCTGGCGCGACCAGTTCGCCCTCTCGCTCGACCCCGACACCGCACGGGAGTACCACGACGAGACCCTGCCTGCGGAACCCGCCAAGACCGCCCACTTCTGCTCCATGTGCGGCCCGAAGTTCTGCTCCATGCGCATCTCCGCCGACGTGCGCGAATACGCGGAGAAGAACAACCTCACCGACGTGGAGGCCATCGAAGCAGGCATGGCGGAGAAATCCGCCGAGTTCGCCGACCACGGGAAACAGGTTTACCTGCCGGTGGTTTCGTAGTTCCTTCTCGGTTGCGCCCGTCCCGACCTCGCCGGTCTGGGCGGGCGTTTGCCGTTGTGGGCGCGACCCTGCGCCAGTCCAACGTCACACGCTTGCCGTTCGCCCTACATAGGCGGTGCCTATGCGAGGGGTGCACGCGCTGTGTGGGAACGCCGGAACAGCGAACCTAGCGCACGGTGCTCTCGATCAGACGGTGCGCGGCCTTGTCGGTCCGGCTGACGTCTCCCGTGATGATGCGATCTTGAAGTATGCCGCGTAAGCCTGAAACCAGGAGAGTCGCAATAACTTCCGCGTCATCTACGTTGAACCTGCGCAACCCGTCGGCGAGCGCGGCGACGAAGGTGCCGATGGCGTCGGTGGCATAGTCGGCGTAGGGGCCGTTGGAGGCGCAGGCCGCGCCGAGCACTTGGAGCATCACCTTGACGCTGGTCGCGCCGGCGCCGGTGGTGTTGGCGCGCCAGAAATCCCACAGGCGGGCGCGCAGGGCGGGGGCGTCGGCGATGTCGGCGAACAGGGCTCTGATGTTCGGGCGCTGGGTGGCCAGGGCTTGGACCAGCAGTTCTTCCTTGGTGTCGAAGTAGTAGATGAGCATGCGCGAGCTGGTGCCGAGTTCGGCGGCGAGCGGGCGCAGCGAGAGTTCGGCGAGGCCGTGCGCGGCGATGTAGTCGACGACGCCGGAGAGGAGTTCGGCGCGTTTGGCGTGGTCGAGTGGGCGGGCCATGAGTTGACTGTAGCGAGTGCTACAGGTATTCATGACATCGTGACTGTAACACTCGCTTCAGAAACTGCGGACTCCGTCGTCGTCACCGCCTACGCGGCCACCACTTCGCTCGCCGACGACATGGATACGACCTGGTCGGAGCTGTTGCGAGGACAGACGGGCATCGGCGTGCTCGACGACGATTTCGTCGCCGAGTACGACCTGCCGGTCCGCATCGGAGGCAAGCTGAAGGCGCATCCGTCCGCGCAGCTGAGCAGGATCGAGCAGCGCAGGCACTCCTACGTCGAGCAGTTGGCCTTGGTCCTCGGCAGGCGGGTCTGGCAGGCCGCGGGCGCACCGGAGGTCGAGGGTGAGCGGCTGGCGGTGGCCATCGGCACCGGCCTCGGCGGCGGCGACGCACTGATCGATGCCGTCGACGCCATGCGCGCGGGCGGCTACCGAAAGGTGTCTCCGATGTCGGTGCCGATGGTGATGCCGAACGGTCCCGCCGCCACGGTCGGTCTCGAAATCGGCGCCAAGGCAGGCATTTTCGCGCCCGTATCGGCGTGCTCCTCGGAGGCCGTCGCGCACGCGTGGCGGCTGATCCGTTCCGGCGAGGCCGACGTGGTGGTCACCGGCGGCGTCGAGGGGCACATCCACGCCGTGCCGATCGCGAGCTTCGCGATGATGCGCGCCATGAGCACCCGCAACGAGGAACCCGAACGCGCCTCGCGCCCCTTCGACCGGGATCGCGACGGGTTCATCTTCGGCGAAGCGGGCGCGCTCATGGTGCTGGAGTCCGAGCGGCACGCCAGGGCGCGCGGCGCCGAGATCCACGCGCGGGTGCTAGGCGCGGGCATCACCTCCGACGCCTTCCACATCGTCGCCTCCGACCCGGAGGGCATCGGCGCGGCCCGCGCCATGCGCAAGGCCATCGAGACGGCCGGACTGAACGCTTCCGACATCGCCCACGTCAACGCGCACGCCACCTCGACACCGATCGGCGACGTCTCGGAAGCCAACGCCATCGCCGCCGTCACCCCGCACGCCTCGGTCTACGCACCGAAATCCGCGCTCGGGCATTCCATCGGCGCGGTCGGTGCGCTCGAATCCATCCTGACGATGCTCACCCTGCGCGACCAGGTCGTCCCGCCCACCCTCAACCTCGACAACCAGGCTCCCGACATCGATCTCGACATCGTCGCGGGCGCGCCCCGACGGCAGCGGATCGACTACGCGGTGAACAACTCCTTCGGCTTCGGCGGCCACAACGTCGCGCTGACCTTCGGCCGCGCCTGACCCCCTGCCCAGGACAGAACTCGCCCCACCCGCGCCCACAGAGCTGCCGGCTCTGTGCGGCACGCACGGGATGTCGCACGGGCCGCGACTCGAGCGTCGCGCCGCCGAGCGCGGTATACGGCAGACCCGACCACTCGGCCTGCGTGGCAGAATCGTTAACCGGACGAACTATTCGATGACCGGCAGCGGCGCCGGTCCGAGGGACGGACGACAACGTGAGCGAGCGTCAGCGAGCGAACCATCGACACAGTGTGCTGTCACGCACGACGCAGCCGAGCGTCAGCGAGGCGGAGTCGTGAGTGACGCCTTCTACCTCCCGGATCCGGACGACCCGCAGCGGTTTCTCTCGACCGAACTCACGCGCGGGCCGTGGTCGCCCGACGCGCAGCACGCGGGCCCGCCGTCGGCGCTGCTCGGCCACGTCATCGAGCGGTGCGAGCCGCGCGAGGGATTCCAGATCGGGCGGGTCGCGGTGGAGATCCTGGGACCCGTGCCGCTGGAGCCGCTGATCGCCGAGGCCCGCGTCACCCGGCCGGGGCGCAGTGTGGAGTTGCTGGAGGCGACGCTGTCCACCGAGCGCGGTCCGGTGATGAAGGCCAATGCGTGGCGATTCAAGCTGGCCGAACCCGAGCTGTCGCTGCCCGAGAAGATCCACCCGACGGGCGTGCGTCCCGGTCCGGAGCACGCGCCCGCTCCCGCTCCCTTCCCCGCCGCGCACGAGGTCGGCTTCCACACCGCCATCGAATACCGTTTCGTCACCGGCGCTTTCGAAGAACCCGGGCCCGCGATCTGCTGGATCCGCCTGAAGTATCCGATCGTCGCAGGCACCGATCCGAGTCCGCTGGAGAGGACGCTGGCCGCCGCCGATTCGGGCAACGGCGTGAGCTCGGTGCTCGACTGGTCGCGCTACTTGTTCATCAACACCGATCTCACCGTCACCCTGCACCGCCAGCCGGTGGGCGAATGGGTCTGCCTCGACGCGGTCACCTATCCCCAGCCGCACGGCATCGGCCTGGCCGAGTCGGCGCTGTTCGACGAGAAGGGCCCGCTCGGGCGCAGCACCCAGACGCTCTACCTCGGCACTCGGTGAGTTAGGCCCGAGTCGAGATCTGCTGGATTGCCCAGCCGTTGCCGTCGGGGTCCGCGAAGAAGACGAACCCGACGTTGTCGAGTGGGTCCGGCATTGTCGTCGGGCTCTCACCGAGCACCTGGATCTCGCCGACCTCCACACCGCGCTCGACCAATTCGGCGCGCGCCTTGTGGAGGTCGGGGACAACCAGCTGCAAGCCCTGCAACGAACCGGGCGTCATCGAGGGCACCGCACCTTTGCCGATCACGATCGAGCAGCCGGAACCCGGCGGAGTGAGCTGCACGATGCGGATGTCGTCACCGATCTCGGTGTCGTGGTCGACGGTGAAGCCCAACTGCCGCGCGTAGAAGTCCTTGGCCCGGTCGATGTCCGAGACCGGAACCACGACCACCTCGAGCGTCCAATTCATGGCGAACCCCCTTTGCGTCCGACGAATGCTTCGTTCCTACCAGCCCGCCGGGCGCCGCGCCGCATTCCGACACGCGGCCGCCATCGCTTGGTGAGCGAGCGTCGATCGATTGCTCTGGTGCGGCAATGTTTTGTCAACCACCGTAGGCATGCCACGGACGGTGGTGTGCCTGGCACTCGTGCCGCAGCTGCCACAGACGGAGTCGCGGGCGCGCATTCAAACGCGCGGCTGCCAGCGCCAAGCGAATTCACCCGGCTCCGGCGGCGGCCCCGGCAGGTCACCCTCCGCCTCGAGACCCGCGACGAGCAGCGCCAGCGTCCGCCTGCGCAGCTCGGCGGTGCGTTCCGCGTCCGGCATGGCGATCGCCGAGCAAGCCTCCAGGATCAGCCCCAGGTCCTGCGGATTCACTTCCGCCCGTAGCCGCCCGGAGGCGTGCGCGCGACGGATCAATTCGGCGTTGACCTCGCCCGAGTGCAGCACGTCGGGCCACATCGCGTCGTCGGGTGTGAAGGTGCCCGCCAGGTGCACGGTCAACGAGTGCACGTCGGCGTCGACCACCCGCTCTAGGAACCCGACCAGCCCGCGCCAGCCGTCCGAATCCTCCAGTGCCGCATCCGCTTCCGCGTTGTAGCGGCGCAGCCCTTCGTGGCAGAGGGTGCGCAGCAGCACTTCCTTGCTCGGATAGCGGCGGTACAGCGCGCTGATGCCGACGCCCGCGCGCTCGGCGACGGCGGCGATCGGGGCGTTGGCGTCGGCGAGGAACACGGCTCGCGCCGCGTCCAGAATCAGCCCGTCGTTGCGGGCGGCCTGCGCCTTGCGGCCGGGCAGGCCCTTGCGAGCTGGGACTTCTTGCGTCTTCGGCATGACTTCAGCCTAGCACTTGAAACGGAATGATCCGTTCTGTTACTGTTTGAACAGAACGAAGCATTCCGTTTCAAAAACGAGGAGCATCCGATGGTCGCCATCACCCCCTTCCGCATCGACATCCCGCAGGCCGAGCTCGACGATCTCCAGTCGAGGCTGGCCCGCACCCGGTGGGCCGATCAGATCCCCGGCTCCGGCGATGCCTATGGCGTGAGCGTCGATCGCGTCCGCCACCTGGTCGACTACTGGCGCACCGGCTTCGACTGGCGCGCGATCGAGGCGAAGCTCAACGCCCACCCTCAGTTCACCACCGAGATCGACGGCCAGACCGTGCACTTCCTGCACGTGAAATCGTCTCGGGACAACGCCTTCCCGCTGATCCTCAGCCACGGCTGGCCGGGCACCTTCGTCGAGTTCCTCGACATCATCGAGCCGCTCTCCGCCGCGGGCTTCGACCTGGTGATCCCGTCCGTCCCGGGGTACGGATTCTCCGGCCCGACAAAGGAATCCGGCTGGGACAACGCCCGGATCGCCAAGGCGTGGGCGGAGCTGATGAGCAGGCTCGGGTACTCCCGCTACGGCGCGGTCGGCAACGACGGCGGTGCGCAGATCTCCGCGGAGGTCGGCCGGATCGATCCCGAACACGTTGCGGGCGTGCATGTCTCGCAGGTGTACTCGTTCCCGTCCGGCGATCCGGCCGAGCTGACCGATCTGACCGAGGGGGAGCAGCAGTCGCTGGCGACGCTGGAGTGGTTCGCGCAGAACAAGATGAGCTTCAACATCCTCCAGGCGCAGCAGCCCCAGACCTTGGCGCACGCGATCACGGATTCGCCGACCGGGCTCGTCGGCTGGAACGCCCAGCTGCTCGGCCCCGAGCTGGACGACGAATTCGTGCTCACCAACATCGCGATCCACTGGTTCACCGGCACCGCGGGCACGGCGATCCGGCAGTACTTCGAGAACGCCAAGGCGCAGCATCCGTCCGAGCCGACCACCGTGCCGTTGGGGCTCTGCGGCTCCACCGGCGATTTCCACGGCATCCGCCGCTTCGCCGAGCGCGACCACAAGGCCATCGCGTCCTGGCGGACCCACGAGGTGGCGACCCACTACCTGCACCACTCGGCGCCCGAGTTGATCGCGGGTGAGATCAGCTCGTTCTTCGCGACGTACCGGTAACCCCGCACCCCGAAACGGTGCACATCCGTCCCGGATGTGCACCGGGGGCGTGTGGACGTTCGCTTATGTCATCGAGAGTCACGGCCATGGTTCGTCTCGCTTCGCGTTGATGTACTGGATTCACCAACGGCACACCAGCTTTCACCGCAAGGGAGAACACCATGAAAATCGCAGTCTTCGGAGCCACCGGCAGCGTCGGCCGCCTGGTCGTCGAGCAGGCGCTCGAGCAGGGCCACGAGGTCACCGCCTTCACCCGCAACGCGGCGGGCGTCACCCAGCGACACCCGCGCCTGCGCGTGGTGGAGGGCGACGTCTTCGACACGCACCAGGCCGAGCGGGCGGTCGCCGGTCAGGACGCGGTGCTGATCGCGCTCGGCGACGGCCGCAAGGGCCTGGTGCGCTACGCCGGAACCAAGTCGGTCGTGGAGGCGATGCACCGGACCGGGGTGAAGCGGCTGATCTGCCAGAGCACCCTCGGCGTCGGCGACAGCCGCGACAACCTCAACTTCCTGTGGAAGCACGTGTTCTTCGGCATGCTGCTGCGCCGCGCCTACAACGACCACGTCGAGCAGGAGGCGTACGTGCGGGCCAGCGACCTGGACTGGACCATCGTGCGGCCGAGCGCGTTCACCGACGGCCCGCGCACCGGCAGCTACCGCCGCGCTTTCCCGGGCTCCGAGCGCGGCCTCACGCTCAAGATCGCACGGGCCGACATCGCCGAATTCCTGCTCGAACAGCTCACCGATTCGACTTATCTGCGCCGGACGCCAGGCATCTCGCACTGATGCCGCGCATCGAAAGCGATCGACGGCAGTTCAGCGGCGCGGCCACCACGATTCAGGCGTGCTCGTGCAGCTCGCCCCACGCCGGGAACGGGTCGTCGAAATCTGCCCAGACCTCCGGTCCCGCAGTGAATTCGGCGTCGGTGAGCAATGCGGCGTCCAAGAGTGCGCGCACCCGGTCGCCGTCCAGCTTCACGCCGATGAAGACGATCTCCTGTCCCGCGGGCACTTCCAGCGAGGACCACCACGCGGCGGGCTCGAAGGTCAGGTTCGGTCCGGCCTGCGACCAGATCGCCGCCAGACTCGCCCTGCTGGCGATCCAGCAGAATCCCTTGCTGCGCAGAATGGCTCGCAGCTGGTCGAGAGCCGATGCCAATCGACCCGGATGGAACGGACGTTCGGCGGTGTAGGTGATGCTGCGGATGCCGTACTCCTCCGTCTCCGGAACATGGCCGCCCGCAAGCTCTTCCGCCCAACCTGCCGTCTCGGACGCGACCACCGGGTTGTACCGTCCGGTGCCGAGCACCTCGCCCAGCTCGACCACGCCGCGCTCGATGCGCAGCACGCGAGCGCGCGGATTCAGCCGTCGCACCGTGGCTTCCACCGTCCCCGCGGCGTTCGCGCTCACCAGGTCGGTCTTGTTGATCAACAGCACGTCGGCGAATTCCACCTGGTCGACCAGCAGATCGGCGATACTGCGCTCGTCACCCTCGCCCGCCTCCAGATTCCGTTCCGCCAGCGCCTGGCCGCGGACCAGCTCGCCGAGGAAGGTCGAGGCGTCCACGACCGTCACCATGGTGTCCAGCCTCGCGATGTCGCCGAGTGTGAAGCCGTCCTCGAATTCCCAGTCGAAGGTCGCCGCCACCGGCATCGGCTCGGAGATCCCCGTCGATTCGATGACCAGCTGATCGAAGCGCCCCTCCCTGGCCAGCCTGCCCACCGCCTCGATGAGGTCCTCGCGCAGCGTGCAGCAGATGCAGCCGTTGGTGAGCTCGACCAGCTTCTCCTCGGTGCGGTCCAGGTGCCCCTGGCCCGCCACCAGGGCCGCGTCGATGTTCACCTCGCTCATGTCGTTGACGATGACCGCGACCCGGCGGCCCTCGCGGTTGGCCAGGATGTGGTTGAGCAGCGTCGTCTTGCCCGCCCCGAGGAAACCGGACAGCACGGTGACGGGCAGCAGATCGGAGCGCGTGGAAGTGGTCACGGATTAATGGTAATGGTTTTCATTTGCTTCGTAGCGGGCGGGTGGGCACCGCCCACCAGGCGTTAGGGTCGGGACTGTGAAACTGCTGCCCCTTCCCGCCGACGGACAGACTCCGGTCCGCGTCCTCACCATCGCAGGCACCGACTCCGGCGGCGGCGCCGGGATCCAGGCCGACTCGCGCACGATGGCGATGTGCGGGGTGCACGCGTGCGTCGCGGTCGCGGCGGTGACGGTGCAGAACTCGGTGGGCGTGAGCGGCTTCCACGAAATTCCGCCGCAGATCGTCGCCGACCAGGTGCGTTCGGTGGTCGGCGATATCGGCGTCGGCGCGGCCAAGACGGGCATGCTCGCCTCGACGGCCATCATCGAGGCGGTCGCCGAGGTCTGCCGCGAAGTGGGCATCGGCCGCGACGGCACGATTCCGCTGGTGGTCGATCCGGTGGCGGCGTCCATGCACGGCGACCCGCTGCTGCACATGGAGGCACTGGATGCGTTGCGCCACACGCTGATTCCGCTCGCCACGGTCGTGACGCCGAACCTCGACGAGGTCCGGCTGCTCACCGGAATCACGGTCACCGACCAGGCCGAGGCGCGACGCGCGGCCGAGGCGCTGCACGCGCTCGGCGCGCGCTGGGCGATCGTGAAGGGCGGACACCTTCGCCCCTCCGAGACGAGCACCGACCTGCTCTTCGACGGCGAGAACTTCCACGAGTTCACCGCGCCGCGCCTCACCACCGGTAACGACCACGGCGGCGGCGACACCCTCGCGGCGGCCATCGCCTGCGCCCTCGCGCACGGTTATCCGGTGCCGGAGGCGGTCGAGTTCGCCAAGGAATGGACCCGCCGATGCCTGGCCGCCTCCTACGATCTCGGCGCGGGCCACGGCCCGGTCTCGCCGCTGTGGCGGCTGCGTCACTCCTGACGTCCACGCCTCGTTCGTCCGGCAGTCCGGCCGCGAAAACTTGTCGGTGGGCGGGTCCATACTGAGGTTGTCGCGAACACGGCCGGCCTCAACGGCGCGGCTCGGCCAGGAACAACGGCGTTCACAGTGGACGCGGCAAGGCCCCTGTGCCGTCCGCGGCGGCACTCCGGGGTCAGGACGATTCGGCCGAAAAGGCCCGGTGCAGGGGTAGATCGGCGTCGATGACGATGCCGTTGAGACGGGCGTTGGCCTCGGCGAGCGCCGAGACGATCTCGGCGATGTAGGCGACGAACTTCTCGATCGGCATCGTGTTGGCCTGGAGTCGATTCGCGCCGAGCCACCAGTCGGTGGCCGAGGCGACCGCACCGAATATCGAATAGTTGACGAGCTCGACACTCGCCACGTCGATCGACTCGTCCTCGACCAGACCGGCGAACAGCTCGGCGGCCCGGCGCGCCGACTGCCTGGCCGATTGCAACGCCCGCTCGGACTCGTCGGCCTGCTGGGTGAAGTGACTGTGCAGCATGAAACGGAAGACGTTCGGGTGCTCGGTGACCACCAGGGCGTACTCCGCCGCGCCGCGGCGCACCAGTTCGCGAGCCGAGTCGTCGGTGAGGTCGATGCTCGAGATGATGCGCTCCCACAGCATGTCGCGCACCCGGTCGACGATGGCGTTGTAGAGGTCGGTCTTGTCCTCGAAGTGCCGGTACAGCTTGGGCTTCGCGGCGCCCGCTTCCTTGGCGATATCGCCCATGCTGACGTCGGGGCCGAACTTGTCCAGCGCACGGAACGCCGCGTCGACGAACTCGTCACGCACCTTCACCCGATGCGCACGCCACCGCTCGGTGCGGGCGTCGACCCGCTTGGGCCGCGCCTTGTCGATTTCCCGGCGGCTGTGCATCACGGCTCCGACCGTACCAATTCCTTACTCGACCTCGGGCAACTCGGTCGGAACCGGAAAAGGCGGGGTGCTCTTGCCCGTGATACGAAAGCGCCGCCACGGATCGGGATCGCCGACATAGCCCTCGCGGGCGCTGTGTTCGGTGCGGATGGTGACCCTGGTGCGCGGCTCGTCACCGAGCGCGGCGGAGAGGTCGTCGTTCGGGCGAATCCGGCCGAACCACCGGTAGATGCCGTCGATCGGTTCCCGATAGCCGCGTAGTTCGACCTGCACCGGGATCTCGCGGCCATGCACGACGAGGGTCGCCGCGCCCAGGTAATCGGATCCCGCGTGCGGACTGTCGGCGAAGGCGCTGTTCATCCCGGCTCCTGCGTTCGCTCGTAACACCCCACTCGACCTCGACCGTTGACATCGAGTGAGACGTAGGACACACTCGTCAATGTACACGGAACTAGCGGTACTGGGTACTAGGAGTTCCGCATTCGCGGGAACCTCGTTCCTCCGCCGTTCCGGCACAGCGGATTGAAACCCAGCACAGAGAGCTGGTGGGGACAATGACGTCCAGCCACGACTACGGCTTCCGGCCCGCCACCACGCCGTCCGGTGCGGCCGTGCGGCGGCGCCGTCATATCGGCGATCGGCAGACCACCGCGCGGCGGCTGCTGTTCGCGGGCGCCGCCGCGGCCGCCTACGATCCCGATCTCGACATCGACTGGGACGCGGCGCCCGATCCCGCGAAGCATTGGCTTCCGCCGGAACGTGTTTCGCTGTACGGCAGCAGGCTCTGGGAGCGGCTGACCCCCGAGCAGCGGCGCGAACTCGGCAAGCACGAGCTGGTCAGCATGCTCGGCATCGGCATCTACGCGCAGTCGATGCTGTCCATGCTGATGTTCCGCGACGTCATCGAAAGCCGCGATCCCGTCGACGATCACACGCGATTCACGCTCGCGGCGATTCACGACGAGAGCCGCAACTCCACCATGTACAGCAGGCTGATCAACGCGACCGGCCTGCCGCCCTACCGGCTGCCCGCGCCGCTGCGCGCGCTGACCAAGCTCACGCTGTGGATCCCGGACGGCCCCACCGCGCTCGGCTTCCGCCTGCTCGTCGAGGAGATGGCGGCTCAGCTGCTGCGCGAGCTCACCGCCGATCCGGACATCCAGCCCCACCTGCGCCAGCTGGCCGTGCTGCACGCCGCCTCCAGCGCGCGCCACATCGAGGTGACGCGCGCGGAGTTGTTGCGCACCATCGACTCTCGCGGCCCGATTCGCGCCGCATTGCATCGTTGGATGCTCAGCGCCGTGGTGGCCGTCGCCTACGCGACGCTCGTGCACCCGGCGGTGTATCGCGCCGTCGGCATCCATCCACTCGCCGGCGCCGCGGCCGCGGTTACCACCGGCGCCTATCGACGCAACGCACGCGCCGCGACGGCGACCGTGCGCGATTTCCTCCGCGAAACGCACCGGCCCCAGGGCATGTCGGACGTTCGCTCGATCACGAACGGGAGAGCGGTGCGATGACCACCGAAGCCGAACCCATCGTCACCACCGCGGGCGCCTCGACGGTACGTCGCAAGACCGTCGGCGACCGGCAGAAGACAGCCCAGCGCCTGCTGCGCTCCTCCGCCGAGCGCGCCTACGACGGCGAGGTCGACATCGATTGGGACGCGCCGATCGAGCCGGGCAAGCACTGGATGCCGGAACACCGGCAGTCGCTGTACGGCACCGCGCTGTGGGAACGACTCACCCCGGAGCAGCGCACCGAACTCGGACTGCACGAGCTGGTCAGCGTGCTCAGCTTCGGCATCATCGCGGAGGCGGGGCTGAGCACGATGCTCTTGCGCACCGTGCTGGAGAGCGAGCAGCTGGTGGACGATCACGCCCGCTACGCGCTCGCCGAGATCGGCGAGGAGACGAGGCATTCCACGATGTTCAGCCGCCTGGTGAATCTCACCGGACTGCGGCCGTATCTGCTGCCGAAGACCGGGCGCAAGCTCGGCCGCCTCGCCACCTTCATCCCGCTCGGCCCTTCTGCTTACGCGGGCACCCTGTTGATCGAGGAGATCTTGGACCGGTTGCAGCGTGAGGCCATGAACGATCCGGACCTGCAACCCCATGTGCGCCAGCTGATGAAGATCCACGTGCTGGAGGAGGCGCGCCACATCACCTACGCCCGTGAGGAATTGGTGCGCGCCATCGAGGCGCGCGGCAAGGTGTCCAACGCCTTCCACCGCGTGGTCTTCGCGGTGATGGTGCTCGGCGTGTATCCCGTGCTGATCAATCCGCGCGTGTACCGGTCGGTGGGCATCGATCCGCTACGCGGCTTCCTCGCCGCCTTCACCTCACCGAACTTCCAGGTGAACGCGACCTTCGCGGGCGAGCCGCTGCTGCGTTTCGCCCACGAGGTGGGCATGCTCGACGGCGCGGTGACGCGGCGGCTCTACCGCATGTCGCGCAGTGTGCCGCAGGACATTCTCGACGACCTCGACCGCCGCGCGGCGGCATGACCCGAGGGAAGTGATGCTATGTCGGCGCGGCATTCGGCTCCGGTGCGCACCGGGGTACTGATCATCGGCAGTGGATTCTCCGGCCTCGGCATGGGGATCGCGCTGGACAAGGCGGGACTCGGCGACTACCTGATCGTGGAGAAGGCCGACGACATCGGCGGCACCTGGCGAGACAACACGTATCCGGGCTGCGCCTGCGATGTGCCGACCCACCTGTACTCGTATTCCTTCGAGCCACGCTCGAATTGGCGACGGCTGTTCTCCGAGCAGCCGGAGATCTTCGACTATCTCCAGGAAGTCGCGGACAAGTATCGGTTGCGCCACCGTATCCGATTCGGCGAGCACATGGTTCGCGGGTACTGGGCCGAGGACGAACGGCGCTGGCACGCGTTCGGCGCCGACGGCCAGGAGTACGTCGCGCGTTTCGTCGTCTCGGCCATCGGAGCGCTGCACATTCCGAGCATCCCGCAGTTCCCGGGCAGTTCCGAATTCGGCGGCGCCGCCTTCCATTCGGCGCAGTGGGACCACGGGGCCGACCTGCGCGGCAAGCGGGTGGCGGTGATCGGGACCGGGGCGAGCGCGATCCAGTTCGTGCCGGAGATCGTGGACGAAGTGGGCGCGCTGACGGTGTTCCAGCGCACCGCACCGTGGGTGCTGCCGCGCGCCGACGTCGTCTTCTCCGATCGGTTCCGCACCGCGCTGCGACGGGTGCCCGGACTGCGCTTCGCGCTGCGCAACGGCATCTACTGGGGCGCGGAGGTCGCCGCCTACGCGATGACCCGCAGGCCCGACCTGCTGAAGACGCTGGAATGGTTCGGCAAGCGGCACATCGCGCGCCAGATCGCCGATCCCGCGCTGCGCGCCGCGGTGACGCCCGACTACCGCGCGGGCTGCAAGCGATTGCTCGGCTCGGACACCTATTATCCGGCGCTGGCCGATCCCAAGACGACGGTGGTCACCGACCGCATCGACCACTTCACCGCCGGGGGCATCGTCACCGCGGACGGCGTCGAGCACCCGGCCGACGTGATCGTCTACGGCACCGGATTCCATGTCATCGATTCGTTCACCACCCTGTCCATCACCGGCCGCGACGGCGTCGACCTGGCCGCGCGCTGGACCGTGGAGGGCGTGCAGGCACACCGCGGGATCACCGTGGCGGACATGCCGAATGCCTTCTTCCTGCTCGGCCCGAACACGGGGCTCGGCCACAACTCGGTCATCTTCATGATCGAGTCGCAGATCCACTACGTGTTGGACGCGATCCTGCAGGTGCGGGCGCGCGGCGCGGCGGCGCTGGTGCCCCGGCGGACGGCGCAGGACCACTTCAACGCCGAACTCCAGCGGAAGCTGGGCCGCTCGGTGTGGAACACCGGCGGCTGCCGCAGCTGGTATCTGGACGAGCACGGCAACAACCGCACGCTGTGGTCCGGCTTCACCTGGCAGTACTGGCTACAGACCAGGCGGCTGCGGCCGGACGAGTACGAGTTCATCGGACCCGCGCCGAGCGTCCCGGCGCGACCGACCGTCGTGCTGGAAAACCATCCCGCCCAAACCTTCCCGACCACGATCACCGGTAGCTGAAGGGGGATATCTCATGCGCCACTTCGACAACAAGGTCGCCGTCATCACCGGCGCGGGCTCCGGCATCGGCCGGGCGCTCGCGCTGGAGCTGGCCCGCCACGGCAGCCGCCTCGCGCTGTCCGATATCGACACCGGCGCGGTCGCCGACACCGCGGGTCGCTGCGAAAAGCTCGGCGCCACCGCGATTCCCTATCAGCTCGACGTCGCGCAGCGGGCCGCGGTCTACGCGCACGCCGAGGACGTCCGCACCGAGTTCGGCGGCGTCGACCTGGTGGTGAACAACGCCGGGGTGGCGCTCAGCGCCGACGTCCTCGACATGGACTGGGACGATTTCGACTGGGTGATGAACATCGACTTCTGGGGCGTCGCGCACGGCACGAAGGCCTTCCTGCCCGATGTGATCGCCTCCGGCGACGGGCACATCGTCAACATCTCCTCGGTCTTCGGCCTGATGGGAATACCGTCCCAAAGCGCGTACAACGCCGCCAAATTCGCGGTGCGCGGCTTCACCGAGGCGTTGCGGCAGGAAATGCGCATCGCCGGATATCCGGTCGGGGTGACCTGCGTTCATCCCGGCGGCGTGTCGACCGAGATCGCGGTGAACGCGCGCGGCATACCGGACAACGTCGATCGGGAGACGGTGCGCCGCGGCTTCGAGCTGATCACCATGACCAGCCCGGAAACGGCCGCGAAGATCATCCTGCGCGGCGTGCGCAAGAACAAGGCGCGCGTGCTCATCGGGCCGGACGCCCGCGGCTTCGACCTGATCCCGCGGCTGCTCGGGCCGCACTACGAGGATCTCGGCGTGCCGCTGTACCGGCTGGGCAAGCGGGCCGCGAGCCGGTTCGGCATCGAGCTGTAGGCGGGACCGATGACGCGGGCCAATTCCCATGTGCACACCCTGGAAGTGGTGGAGGTGATCGAGGAGACGGATGCGGCGGTTTCGCTGGTGTTCGAGATTCCCGACGCGCTCGTCTCTCGATTCCGTTACCACCCGGGGCAATTCCTCACCCTCGAGGTGCCGAGCGACCGCACCGGATCGGTGGCCCGCTGCTATTCGCTGTCCAGCTCACCGCACTTGGACGACGACGCGATCGTCACGGTGAAGCGCACGCCCGGCGGCTACGCCTCGAATTGGCTGTGCGACAACGTGTCCGTTGGCATGCGGCTGCGGGTGCTCGCGCCGTCCGGGGTGTTCGTGCCGAAATCGCTGGACGCCGATCTGCTGCTGCTGGCGGCGGGCAGCGGCATCACCCCGATCATGTCCATCGCGAAGTCGGCGCTGATCGCAGGTTCGGGCACGGTGCTGATGATCTACGCGAACGACGACGCGGGCGCGGTGATCTTCGGCGCGGAACTGGAGGACATCGCGGTCGAATTCCCGGATCGGTTCACGGTGGTGCACTGGCTGGTCGACGAGCGCGGCCTGCCGACGACGCCCGCGCTGCGTGACCTGCTGCTCCCCTACCCACGCTACGACGCGTTCCTCTGCGGCCCAGCGCCTTTCATGGCAGCGTGCACCGCTGCGCTGCGCGCGATCGGCATGCCGGAGTCGCACATCCACCACGAGAAGTTCCAGTCGTTGACCGGCGATCCGTTCGCCGACATCGAACTGCCCGGCGCGCCCACCGAATCCGGCGCGGCAACCGCCACCGTCACACTCGACGGACGCACGCTGGAACTGCCGTGGCCGCGCACCCGCACGCTGCTCGAGGTGCTGCTGGCCAACGGCTACGACCCGCCGTTCTCCTGCCGAGCGGGCGAGTGCAGTGCGTGCGCGTGCACGGTCCGCGCGGGCGAGGTGCGGATGCTGCGCAACGAGACGCTGGTCGACGCCGATCTCGCACTCGGCCTGACCCTCGCGTGCCAGTCCGTGCCTGTCTCCGACCGCGTCCACATCGACTTCGATCAGTAGTCGATTGCCGAAACGGCAAAGAATCTGGCACGGCTTCTCGACCTGCGTGCACCATGCTCTTGCGGGTTCCCCCGCGGTCCATCACCGGCATACGCAGGTCAGGAGAGGCGTTCGATGACCGAAACCACCGCTCAGGAGTACTGGGAAGACTTCTACCGTGAGCGCGAGCAGGTGTGGACCGGGAAACCGAATGTGTTGCTGGTCCGCGAAGCCGCCGATCTCGCGCCTGGCGCCGCGCTCGACCTGGGCTGCGGCGAGGGCGGCGACGCCATCTGGCTGGCCGAGCGTGGCTGGCGGGTGCTGGCGGCCGATGTGTCGGCCACCGCGTTGGAACGGGCGGCCGAGCGCGCTGCCGCGGCGGGCGTCGGGGACCGAATCACTTGGGAGCGGCACGATCTCGCGCATTCCTTCCCCGAGGGCTCGTTCGATCTGGTGTCGGCCCAGTTCCTGCATTCGCCGGTCGCCGCGGACGGCGAACGCGACAAGATCTTGCGGCTCGCCGCCGAGGCCGTCGCGCCCGGCGGTGTGCTGATCGTCGTGGCGCACGCGGGCTGGCCGACCTGGATGACCGAGCCGCCGTTCTTCGAATTCCCGACCATCCCCGGCACGCTCGCCGCCCTCGATCCGAAGCCAGGGGAATGGCGGGTCGAGACCGAGGAGGTCGTCGGTCGCGAATGGCCCGGTCCCGAGGGGCAGGACGGCCGCAGGGAGGACACGGTGCTGCGCATCCGACGACTGCGCTAGGCGTACATCCGGCCACGCGCAGGGCTGAGGATGGACTGCGGCAGTGGGCGTACCTCCACCTTCGCTTCCGCCATGTCGCGGCGCTGGGGACGTCCGGCGCGTGGGCGTTAACGTACCCAGCAACCTCACAGCCCGGTCCCAGCGTCACGGCAGCTACACCGCCGACGGTGGGAGCATGACCGAAACCGTGGCCGTCGCCAGTGCGGCGCAGCAGAATCGAGCCACGGGCCGACCGCCCGTGCTCGACGTGGTGATTCCCGTCTACAACGAGGAGACCGACCTGGGCATCTGCGTGCAGCGACTGCACGCGTACCTGGGCGGCGGCTTCCCCTTCCCGGCGCGTATCACCATCGCCGACAACGCGAGCACCGACGCGACTCTCCAGGTCGCCCGGCTGCTCGCGGCCGAATACGACGACGTGCGCGTGGTGCACCTGGACGCCAAGGGCCGCGGCCGGGCGCTGCGCGCCGTGTGGGAGCACTCCGACGCGCAGGTCGTCGCCTATTTGGACGTCGACATGTCCACCGACCTCGACGCACTGCTGCCCCTGGTGGCTCCGCTGGTCTCCGGCCACTCCGACCTGGCCATCGGCACCCGCCTGACCGCGGGCTCGCGGGTGGTGCGCGGACCGAAGCGCGAGTTCATCTCCCGCAGCTACAACCTGATCCTGAAGGCCGCGCTGCGCACCGGGTTCTCCGACGCGCAGTGCGGTTTCAAGGCGACGCGCACCGATGTCGCTCGGCGGCTGCTGCCGCTGGTGCAGGACGGCGAATGGTTCTTCGACACCGAACTGCTGGTGCTCGCCGAACGCGCGGGTCTGCGCATCCACGAGGTGCCGGTGGACTGGATCGACGATCCCGACAGCCGCGTCGACATCGTCGACACCGCGCGCAAAGATCTTCAAGGCATCTGGCGGCTCGGCCGGGCCATGGCCACCGGCGCGCTGCCGCTGGACGACGTGCGGCGGGCCATCGGGCGGGAACCGCTGGTACCAGGCGTGCCGCTGGGCATGGTGGGTCAGGTGGTACGGTTCGCGCTCATCGGCGTCGCCTCGACGGTCGGGTACCTGCTGCTCTACTTGTTGTGGCAACCGCTGACCGGGCCGCAGGCGGCGAATTTCCTCGCGCTACTGATGACGGCCGTCGGCAACACCGCGGCCAACCGCGCCTTCACCTTCGGTGTGCGCGGCACGAACGGCGTTGTCGCACACCAATTCCAGGGACTGCTGCTCTTCGGGTTCGGCCTGCTGGTCACGAGCGGTTCGCTGTTCGCGCTGCATCGCTGGGCGCCGGACGCGCCCGTGCACTGGGAACTGCTGGTGCTGGTGGTCGCCAATCTCGTGGCGACCCTGGCGCGGTTCGTCGGATTGCGCTGGGTCTTCCGGCACGCGGGCGGCCGGCAGTACCGGACGACCGTGGTGGACGAGGGCCGCCGATGAGCACCGCGACGCTGACCCCGCCGAAATCCATTTCGCTTCAGCAGAACTCGAGCCTGACGAAGCGCAATCGCTGGGAGTACCCGGCGCTCGCCGCGCTGCTCATCGGGACCGGCGTGGCCTACCTCTACAACCTCGGCGTGAACGGCTGGGCGAACGCCTTCTATTCGGCCGCCGTACAAGCGGGTTCGCGGTCGTGGATCGCCTTCTTCTTCGGCTCCTCCGATGCGGGGAACTCGATCACCGTCGACAAACCGCCCGCCTCGCTGTGGCTGATGGAACTCGCGGTGCGCCTGTTCGGCCTGAGCAGCTGGAGCATTCTGGTGCCGCAGGTGCTGCTCGGCGTCGGCACGGTGGCATTGCTGTGGGCGACGGTGCGGCGTTCGTTCGGGCCCGCCGCGGGCCTGCTCTCCGGGCTCGTCCTCGCTGTGACTCCCGTTGCCGCGCTGATGTTCCGGTTCAACAACCCCGACGCGCTGCTGGTGTTCCTGATGGTCGCCGCGGCCTGGGCCATGCTGCGCGCGGTGGCGGACGGACGCTGGCGCTGGCTCGTGCTCGCAGGCGCTTTCATCGGTTTCGGATTCCTGGCCAAACAGTTGCAGGTGCTGCTCGTGGTGCCCGCGCTGGCGCTGACCTATCTGATCGCGGGTCCGCCCGCGCTGGGCAAGCGGATCGCGCAGCTGTGCGCGGCGGGCGCCGCGATGGTGGTGGCGGCGGGCTGGTGGCTGCTGGCGGTGGAGCTCTGGCCCGCGTCCTCGCGGCCGTGGATCGGTGGCTCCCAGAACAATTCGATCCTGGAGCTGACGCTCGGCTACAACGGACTCGGCCGCCTCAACGGCAACGAGACCGGCAGCGTCGGCCCCAGCGCGGAAGGCGGCCGCGGCATGATGTGGGGAGACACCGGCATCACCCGGCTGTTCGAACCCGCGCAGGGCGGGCAGATCGCCTGGCTGATCCCCGCGGCTCTGGTAGCGCTGATCGCCGGGATCGTTCTGTGCGGCAGAGGTCCTCGAATCGACGGCAGACGAGCCGCGCTGGTGCTGTGGGGCGGATGGCTGCTGGTGACCGGCCTGGTCTTCAGCTTCATGGCGGGGATCTTCCACCAGTACTACACCGTCGCGCTGGCGCCCGCGATCGCGGCGTTGACCGGATCCGGTGCGGTCCTGCTCTGGCGCGAACGGGACCGGGTCCTGGCTCGGGTGGCGCTGGCCCTCGCTACCGGCGTGACGACCGCGACCGCCTGGATATTGCTCTCGCGCAGTGTCGACTTCGTGCCGTGGCTGCGGTGGGCCGTACTGGCGGTGGGTGTCGCCGCGACGGTGGCGCTGCTGTTTCCCTTGGGGCGCAAGCGTTCTCTCGCGGCCGCGTTGACCGTCGCGTTCGTCGGCCTGGCCGGGCCGGTCGCGTACACCGCGCACACGTTGGCCACACCGCATTCCGGTCCGATCCCGTCGGCGGGTCCGAGTGTCGGCTTCGGCTTCGGCGGTCGCCCCGGCGGACCGGGCGACGGTGGCGGTATGCGTGGTGGACCGATGATGCCAGGGCGCAACGGAAGCGACGGGGCACTGCGCGGCGCGCCAGGAGCGCCCGGCATGACTCCGGGGGGCGGCGCCCCCGCGATTCCGGGCGGTACGGCCACAGGTCCGAACGGCACGGCGCCGTCGCAGTCGGGTGACGGAACTATGGGCGGCCCAGCCGGTTTCGGCGGCCCGGGCGGCGGGTTCATGAGCGCAAGCATGCCCGGCGATCGACTCGTCGCGTTGCTCGAAGACGACGGCGACGCCTACACCTGGGTGGCGGCGACGGTCAGCTCCAATCAGGCGGCGGGCTATCAGCTCGCCACCGAGCTGCCCGTGATGCCGATAGGCGGCTTCAACGGCACCGATCCGTCGCCGACGCTGGCCCAGTTCCAGCAGTACGTGGCCGAGGGCAAGATTCACTACTTCCTCGGCGGCGAGGACAACCGCCCGAACGGCGGCGAGTCGTCGGAGGGCGCGAAGATCACCGCGTGGGTGCGGGCCAACTTCACCGCCCAAGAGGTGGACGGCGTCACCGTCTACGACCTGACCGCACGCTGAAAAACCGCTGCGCACCGGCTCTTTCGAGATCCGGTGCGCAGCGGCGTTGGGCAATGCGCGGCGTCATCGAACAGCACGCGGCGTCATCGAATACTGCGCAGCAGCTCGCACACCGCACAGCGGTGTCGAACATTCAGCGCGGCGGCGTCGAGCATTCAGTTGGCGGCCGAGTACGTCGCTTCGACCCACTCCGCGAACGTCGGACCCGCCAGGGTGGCGTGCGGACCGGCCAGCAGTGTGCCGTCCTCGAACCGCTCGCGGTCGGGGTTGGCCGGGTCGCTCATCTCCTGCACCCGGACCGCGTCACCGCGCCGGGCGGCGAGCAGCGCGGCCGCGCCCGCCATGGTCTCCGGCTGGGGTCCGGCGATCTCAGGGAACGGTCCGTCGGTGGTCTCCGGGGCCGGGTTCACGGCCAACTCGACGAGTTTCTCGGCGACGGCGCGGGCGGCCACCAGCTGGGTGCGCATGTTCGGCAGGTAGGCGACCTCACCCTGGGTGCCCCACTGCATCATCACCTCGACCAGCTCGTGGAACTGCGCGGCCCGCAAGATCTGCACCGGCAGCGGGCCTTTCGCCAGCTCCTGCTCGTGCGCCAGCTTCGCGGCGTTGTAGCCCGCGACCGTGCTGTCGATGCCGATGATGGACACCACGACCAACCGCTCGACCCCCGCCTCGCTGCCCGCCTCGTGCAGGTTGCGCGCGGCGGCGGTGAAGAACGCGGTGGCGACGTCCTTGTCGGCGGAGGGCGTACTCGAGGCGTCGATCACCACGTCCACCCCGGCCAGCGCCTCGACGAGGCCCGCGCCGGTCTCGATGTCCACGCCGTTGGCGCGGGAGAAGGCCACCACCTCGTGTCCCTGCTCGTTCAGCACGTCGACGACGTGACGGCCAAGACGTCCGGTGGCTCCGGCGACGGCGATCTTCTTGCTGGCGTTCATGTCCTGCTCCTTGTGTTCCGCTGCGGCGGTGTTCCGCGTTCACAGGGAGGACGACACGGGGCCGACGAGTGTGACATCGCGCAGAACATGCAGGTCAGGAGCTACTCAGCGCGGAGCAGCACTATTCGGGAGCCGCACTGCGTAAGAACCGCACAACCCGAGAGCCGCACAACGCGGAAGCCGCGCCATGCGAGAGCCGCACAGCGCAGGAGCATGGTTCAGCAGCCGCGCAGTGCAGACCTCAGCGTGGCGTGGTGAGGGCAGAATGCAGTGTCGCCGACCACTGCTGGACGATCTCCTTGCGACGGGCCGAGTCGTCGGTGAGGACGTCGGCGAGACCGAGCCCGCGAGCCAGGTCGAGGGTCGCCTGCACCAAGTGGTGCGCGACGGGATCGGAGTCGTCGACGCCGAGCGCCTCGACGGCCCTGCGGTGCGCGACGCGACCGAACTTCGCCTCCAAGGGCACGATGCGCTCGCGGAGCACCGGATCGGCGGCGGCGTGCGTCCACACCTGCAACGCCGCCTTGAACAGCGGCGAGGTGTAGGACTCGACCAGTCCGGCCACGACGGCCTCCGTCCGGCCCACGCCCTCGGCCACCCCCGCGATCGTCCGCGCCTCCGTCTTGGCCTGGTCCATGCGGGTGTCGAACATGTACTCCAGCGCGCCGGTGATCAGATCCTCCCTGGTCGGGAAGTGGTGCTGGGCGGCACCGCGCGACACCCCCGCCCGTTCGGCGACCACCGCGACCGTGGCGGCGGCCCAGCCCATCTCGGCCAGGCAGTCGATGGTCGCCTCTAGCAGCCGCTGCCGTGTCGCTCGGCTGCGGTCCTGCTTGGGTTCGTGGGGTGTCGCCATGGCGCTATTCTGCCCAGCTCGGTGCGCGCCGCTGCAGGAAGGCCAGCATCCCCTCGTGCACCTCGGGGGTGCCGAAGAAGCTCGCCGAACGCCGCGCGAGTTCTTCGGCGGAGGCGTCGAACCCGGCCAGGATGTCCGCGTTGACCAGGCGCTTGGCCTCGGCCAGGCCCTGCGGGGAACCCTTGCGCAGCTCACCGATCAGCCGTGCGACCTCGGCCGCCGGGTCGTCTGCGGTAATCGTGACCAGCCCGATCTCGGTGGCCGCCTCGGCGCCGAACTTCTCGCCGGTCAGGTAGTAGCGGCTCGCCGCGCGCGGGGTCAGCCGCGGCAGCAGGGTGAGCGAGATCATGAAAGGCGCGAGGCCGATTCGCACCTCGGTGAGCGCGAAGGAGCTGCCGGGCCCGGCCACCACCAGATCGCAGGCCGCGACGATGCCCATGCCGCCCGCGCGCACGTTGCCGTCGATCTGCGCGATCACCGGCTTCGGGATCTCCACGAGCCTGCGCAACACGTCGATCATCACGCGGGTGCGCTGGTCGGCGGCCACCGCGGGGTCGGCGTCGCTGGCCTCGCTGAGGTCGGCGCCCGCGCAGAAGGTGTTGCCGGTGTGCGCGAGCACGATGCCGCGCACCGCGGGATCGGCGGCCGCGTCGTCCAGGCCGCGGAGCAGGTCGGCGACCAGGCGCGAGGACAGCGCGTTGCGGTTGTGCGGCGAGTCGAAGGTGAGGACCGCGAAGCCGTCGCGGATCTCGTAGCGAACGAGCGGCGCGGTGGAAGTGTCGGTCATCGGGTCTCCTGTGATTCGTCGATCGGGGGATCCCGCTCCGTCTTTCGGATCGTCGCGAAACCGCGCTCGAGGTTCCGGACGGAGCGGGATCGACTGCGTCAGTAGGACTTCGGCAGACCCAGCGAGAACTGGGCGACGAAGTTGAGCACCATCTCACGGCTGACCGGGGCGATACGGCCGATACGGGACGCCGCGAGCATGGCCGCGAGTCCGTAGTCCGCGGTGAGACCCGCGCCGCCGTGCGTCTGGATCGCCTGGTCCAGCGCCTTGATGCTGGCCTCGGCCGCCGCGTACTTGGCCATGTTCGCGGCCTCGGCGGCGCCCATCTCCTCGCCGGCGTCGTAGAGCGTGGCGGCCTTCTGCATCATCAGCTTGGCCATCTCCAGCTCGATCTTCACCTGCGCCAGCGGATGCGAAATGCCCTGGTGCGCACCGATCGGCGTCTTCCAGACGGTGCGCTCCTTGGCGTATTCCACCGCGCGATCGATGGCGTAGCGGCCGAGGCCGACGGCCATCGCGGCGCCCATGATGCGCTCCGGGTTCAGACCGGCGAACAGCTGCATCAGCGCCGCGTCCTCCTTGCCGACCAGGGCGCTGGACGGCAGGCGGACGTCGTCGAGGAACAGGTTGAACTGGTGGTCCGGCTCGATGATGTCCATCTCCTGCGCCGTCTTGGTGAAGCCGGGAGCGTCGGTCGGGACGATGAACAGGGCGGGCTTGAGCTTGCCGGTCTTGTGGTCCTCGGTGCGCGAGACGATCAGCACCGCCTCGGCCTGGTCCACGCCGGAGATGAAGATCTTGCGGCCGTTGAGGATCCAGTCGTCACCGTCGCGGCGGGCCGTGGTGGTGATCTGGTGCGAGTTCGATCCGGCGTCCGGCTCGGTGATGCCGAAGACCATCTTGCCCGAGCCGTCGGCGAGCTTGGGCAGCCAGTGCTGCTTCTGCTCGTCGGTGCCGTACTTGGTGATGATGGTGCCGCAGATGGCGGGCGAGACCACCATGAGCAGCAGGCCCGCGCCCTGCGCCGACAGCTCCTCCATCACCAGCGCCAGCTCGTACATGCCGGCGCCACCGCCGCCGTACTCCTCGGGCAGGTTCACCCCGAGGAAGCCGAGTTTGCCCGCCTCGTCCCACAATTCGGTGAGCGGCTCGCTCTTGCGCGCCTTGGGCAACACGTAGTCGCGGTAGCTGTACTTCGCGGCGAGCGCGGCCACCGCGGCCCGCAGCTGCTTGCACTCGTCGGATTCGATGAAACTCATGGGGTTACTGCTCCTGGTTCTCGTTGACCGCGTCGTCGGGATCCACGACGGCAAGGACTGCGCCGATGTCGACCTGCTGGCCGACGGTGACATTGAGTGCGCTCAGCACACCGGAGGTGGGCGCGGCGATGGTGTGTTCCATCTTCATCGCTTCCAGCCACAGGATCGGCTGCCCGGCGTCCACCCGGCTGCCTGCCTCCGCGCCGAGCCGGATCACGCTGCCCGGCATGGGTGCTAGCAGCGAACCGGTGGCCACCTGGTCGGCCGGATCGCTGAAGCGCGGCAGCCTCCGTGCGCTCACCGGTCCGAGCGGCGAGTCGACGCAGACCAGATCGCCGTAGCGCGCGACGGTGAACACCCGCCGCACCGGTCCGTGTTCGCCGGGCACGCTCAGCACCACGCGCTCCGGGTTCAGCTCCACCAGCTCGACACCCTCATGGCCGTCCACCGTCACGCCGGAGCGGGTGAACCGGTAGCCGACCTCGTGCACGCCGCTGATGCGGCTCTCGTAGGACTTGCGCTGCGACTGCGAGGGCAGGTTGCGCCAGCCGCTCGGCAGCCCGCCGCTGGTCCGCGCCGCCGCACGGTTGGCCGCGGCGTCCGCGAGCGCGGCCGCGACGATGGACAGCGCCTCGTCGGCCTCGGACACCAAAGGCGCTGCAAGCGTAGACAATCCGTGCGTCTCGAAGAACGCCGTGTCGGTGTCGCCCGCCAGGAAGGCGGGGTGCCGCAGCACCCGCACCAGCAGGTCGCGGTTGGTCACCAGACCGTGAATGCGGGCCCGCTGCAAGGCCGAGGCCAGCAGTCGCGCCGCCTCGGTCCTCGTCTCCGCGTAGGAGATGACCTTCGACAGCATCGGGTCGTAGTGCACGCCGACGACCGAACCGTCGACGACGCCGGTGTCCAGGCGCACGCCCGCACGGTCGAGCAGATCGAATTCCGCCGTGACCGAGGGGATGTCGAGCCGGTGCACGGTGCCGCTCTGCGGCTGCCAGTCGTGCGCGGGGTCCTCGGCGTAGAGCCGGACCTCGATCGAATGCCCGCGCATGGCGGGTGGTTCCGCGGGCAGCCTGCCGCCCGCGGCCACCTCCAGTTGCAGGCGTACGAGATCCAGTCCCGTGGTGCACTCGGTGACCGGATGTTCCACCTGGAGACGGGTGTTCATCTCCAGGAAGAAGAAATCGCCCTGCTCGTCGGCCAGGAACTCGACGGTGCCCGCGCCGGTGTAGTCGATCGCGCCAGCGGCCAGCCGGGCCGCCTCGAACAGCCGCTCACGCATGCTCTGCCCATTGGCCATGCCCGCGGACCCTCCGTGGCCACGCTCCGCTACCGCCTCCGGGCCTGAAGCGCGCATGGCGTCGATGCGCTCCACCAGCGGCGAAGGCGCCTCTTCGACGACCTTCTGGTGGCGACGCTGAATGGAGCACTCGCGCTCGCCGACCGACCAGATCGTGCCGTGCGTATCGGCCATCACCTGGACCTCGATGTGCCTGCCGGTCTCCAGGTACCGCTCGCAGAACACGGTCGGATCGCCGAACGCGGACTCGGCCTCGCGCCGGGCCGCCGCGATCTGCGGTTCCAGGTCGGCGAGATCGCGCACCACCCGCATGCCGCGCCCACCGCCACCGGCGGACGCCTTGATCAGCACCGGCAGGTGCGCCTCGGTGACCTCGGTGGGATCCAGCTCGGCGAGTACCGGCACGCCCGCGGCGTCCATCATCTTCTTGGACGCGACCTTCGAGCCCATCTGCTCGATGGCCTCGATCGGCGGTCCGATCCACACCAGACCGGCCGCCTGCACCGCACGCGCGAATTCCGCGTTCTCCGAAAGGAATCCGTAGCCGGGGTGGATGGCATCGGCGCCCGCGGAGAGCGCGGCCGCCACGATCAGCTCGCCGCGCAGGTAGGTCTCGCCGGGCGTATTGCCGGGGAGCCGGACCGCGGCGTCGGCCTCGCCGACGTGCGGGGCCGCGGCGTCCGCGTCGGAGTACACGGCGACGGTCCCGAGGCCCATACGCCGACAGGTGGCGAAGACGCGACGGGCGATCTCCCCGCGGTTGGCGACCAGAACGGTCGAAATTGAATTCACGGCTGCCTCACATCCGGAAGACGCCGAAGCCCTCGGCGCCCTTGATCGGGGCATTGTGGATGGCCGAGAGCGCCATACCCAATACCGTGCGGGTGTCGCGGGGGTCGATGACGCCGTCGTCGTAGAGCCTGCCCGACATGAACATCGGCAGCGACTCGGCCTCGATCTGCGCCTCGATCATGGCGCGCATGCCCGCGTCGGCCTCCTCGTCGAACGGCATGCCCTTCGCCTCGGCGGCAGCACGGCCCACGATCGAGATGACACCGGCCAGCTGCGCTCCGCCCATGACCGCGGATTTCGCACTGGGCCAAGCGAAGACGAAGCGCGGATCGTACGCGCGACCGCACATCCCGTAGTGCCCGGCGCCGTAGGAGGCGCCCATCAGCAGCGAGATATGCGGCACCTTGGAGTTGGAGACCGCGTTGATCATCATCGCGCCGTGCTTGATGATGCCCTTCTGCTCGAACTCCTTGCCGACCATGTAGCCGGTGGTGTTGTGCAGGAACAACAGTGGCGTATCCGACTGGTTGGCCAGCTGGATGAACTGTGCCGCCTTCTGCGCCTCCTCGGAGAAAAGCACACCGCGCGCGTTGGCGAGGATACCGACCGGATAGCCGTGCAGCTCGGCCCAACCGGTGACCAGGCTGCTGCCGTACAGCGGCTTGAACTCGTCGAAATCGGAGCCGTCCACGACGCGCGCGATCACCTCGCGCGGATCGAACGGGATCTTCAGATCGGAAGGAACGATGCCGAGCAGCTCCTCCTGATCGAGCAGCGGCTCGATCACTTCCGCGCGCGGCGCGGGACCCTGCTTCTTCCAGTTCAGGCGTTTGACGATGGAGCGGCCGATGCGAATCGCGTCCTGCTCGTCGGCGGCCAGGTAGTCGGCCAGACCCGATGTCCTGGCGTGCATTTCGGCGCCGCCGAGGGATTCGTCGTCGGACTCCTCACCGGTGGCCATCTTCACCAGCGGCGGGCCGCCGAGGAACACCTTGGAGCGCTCCTTGATCATCACCGTGTAGTCGGACATGCCAGGGATGTAGGCGCCGCCCGCCGTGGAGTTGCCGAACACCAGCGCGATGGTCGGGACGCCCATCGCGGAGAGCTTCGTCAGATCGCGGAACATCCGGCCGCCGGGGACGAAAACCTCTTTCTGCGTGGGCAAGTCGGCGCCGCCCGACTCGACGAGGCCGATCACCGGCAGCCGGTTCTCCATGGCGATGTCGTTCATGCGCAGGTTCTTGCGCAGCGTCCACGGGTTCGAGGTGCCGCCGCGCACCGTGGGATCCGGCGCGACGATCATGCATTCGACGCCTTCGACGATGCCGATGCCCGCGATCACGCTGCCGCCCACATGGAAATCGCTACCCCACGCGGCAAGCGGGCACAGCTCGAGAAACGGCGAGTCCTCGTCGATGAGCAGTTCGATGCGTTCGCGCGCGGTCAGCTTGCCGCGCTTGCGGTGCCGCGCCATCTTGTCCGGACCACCGCCCGCGACATTCTTGGCGAACTCGGCGCCGATCTCGGTGAGCTTGGCGTTCATCGCCTCGGCGGCGGCGCTGTACTCCGCCGAACCGCTGTCGAGCGTGCTGCGCAAGATCGTCATGACTGGTACCCCAATCGTTTGGCGGCGAGTGCGGTCAGGATCTCGGTGGTACCACCGCCGATGCCGAGGATGCGGATGTCGCGGTACTGGCGCTCCACCTCGGATTCGCTCATGTAGCCGAGCCCGCCGAAGAGCTGGACGGCCTGGTTGGCCACCCACTCGCCCGCCTCGACGGCGGTGTTCTTCGCGAAGCACACCTCGGCGATCAGGTCCGTCTCGCCATTGGCGCTGCGCTGCACCACATCTCGGGTGTAGACGCGGGCGACGTCGATGCGCCGCGCCATCTCGGTCACCGTGTTCTGCACGGCCTGCCTGCTGATCAGCGGACGGCCGAAAGTCTCACGGTTGCGCACCCATTCGAGCGTCAGCTCGAGGCAGCGCTGCGCCTGCGAATACGCCTGCACCGCGAGGCCGACCCGCTCGCTGACGAACGCGCCCGCGATCTGATAGAAGCCGGAATTCTCCTGGCCCACCAGGTTTTCCACCGGCACGCGCACGTCGACGTAGGACAGTTCCGCGGTGTCGGAGGCGCGCCAGCCCATCTTGTCCAGCTTGCGGCTGACGGTGAAACCGGGCGTGCCCTTCTCCACGACCAGCAGCGAGATGCCGCCCGAGCCGGGGCCCCCGGTGCGCACCGCGGTGACCACGAAGTCGGCGCGGCAGCCGGAGGTGATGTAGGTCTTCGCGCCGTTGACGATGTAGTGGTCGCCGTCGCGGCGCGCGGTGGTGGTGAGGTGGCCGACGTCGGAGCCGCCGCCCGGTTCGGTGATGGCCAGCGAACCGATCTTCTCGCCGGCCAGGGTCGGACGGGCGAAGCGCTCGATCAAGTCCTCGTTGCCGGAGGCGATGATGTGCGGCACCGAGATGCCGCAGGTGAACAGCGAGGCGAACAGCCCGCCGGAGGCGCCCGCCTGGTGCATCTCCTCGCAGACGATCATGGCGTCCACGCCGTCGCCGCCGGAACCGCCCGCCGACTCGGGGAACTGCGCGCCGAGCAGACCCAGCGCGCCCGCCTTCTTGTGCAGCTCGCGGGGTATCTCGCCCGCGCGCTCCCAGTCCTCGAGGTACGGCAGGATCTCGCGCTCCACGAAACCGCGCACGGTGGAGCGCAATTCGCGCCGCTCCGGCGTGTTCCACGGACTGACTACGGCACTGGTCATGAGAGCAGCTCCACGGGGATATCGAGGTGACGGGACCGCAGCCATTCGCCGAGCCCCTTGGCCTGCGGATCGAAGCGGGCCTGGTAGGCCACGCCCTTGCCGAGCAGGCCGGAGATGATGAAGTTCACGGCGCGCAGGTTCGGCAGCACATGCCTGGTGACCGACAGCGACGCGGCCTCGGGCAGCAGTTCCTTGATGCGGTCCACGGTGAGCGTGTGCACCAGCCAACGCCACTGTTCGTCGGTTCGCACCCAGACGCCGATGTTCGCGTCACCGCCCTTGTCACCGCTGCGCGCCAGCGCGACCGTGCCGAGCGGGGCGCGGCGAGTCTCGCTCGCGGCCAACGGCTCCGGCAGCTCGGGTTCCGAAACACTCTCCAGTGCAGTTGTTTCCGTCGCGGCCGCGACCTCGACGCGGCTGCCGTCCGGCAGCACCGCGGCGTGCGGAACCTCGCCCGCGTCGACGAAGCCGGGCGTGAACACGCCGTACGGCGAGCCGTTGCCGGGCAGGGTGGTGAAGGTGCATCCCGGGTAGCTGGCCAGGGCCAGTTCCACCGCGACGTTGGAGAAGGCGCGGCCGACCTTGTTCGGGTCCTGGTCGCGGACCACGCAGCGCAGCAGCGCGCTGGCCTGCTCCTCGGTGTCGGCGTCCGGCCGGTCGAGCCGGGCCAGCGTCCACTCCAGCTCGGCCGGGCGCACCGGCAGCCAGGATTCCAGCTGGCGTTGCGCCAGCGCGGCTTTCGCCGCGATGTCCAGGCCGGTCAACACGAATTCCATCTCGTTGCGGAAGCCGCCGAGGGTGTTCAGCGACACCTTGAGCTGCGGCGGCGGCGCCTCGCCCGTGACGCCGCTGATCAGCACCCGGTCCCGGCCCTCCTGGCTCAGCCGGATGCTGTCGAGCCGCGTCGTGACGTCCGGGCCCGCGTAGCGCGCGCCCTGGATCTCGTACATCAGCTGCGCCTCGACCGTGTCGACGGTGACCGCGCCGCCGGTGCCCTCGTGCTTGGTGATCACGCTGCTGCCGTCGCGGCGGATCTCGGCGATCGGGAAGCCCGGCCTGCCGAGATCGGCGAGTTCGGTGAAGAAGGCGTAGTTGCCGCCGGTGGCCTGGGTGCTGCACTCGATGACGTGGCCAGCGACCACCGCGCCCGCGAGCGCGTCGTAATCGGTTCGGCCCCAGCCGAAGTGCGCGGCGGCCGGGCCGACGATCACCGAGGCGTCGGTGACCCGGCCGGTGACCACGATGTCGGCGCCCGCGTTCAGGCATTCGACGATGCCCCACCCGCCGAGGTAGGCGTTGGCCGTGAGCGGGCTGCCGAGGCCGAGTTCGCTTGCGCGCGAGAGCAGATCGTCGCCCTCGACGTGCGCGACCTTGGCGTCCAGCCCGAGATCGGCGGCCACCTTGCGCAGCTTCTCGGCCAGCCCGGCCGGGTTCAGGCCGCCCGCGTTGGCGACGATCTGCACATTCCGTTCCAGAGCGAGCCCGAGGCAGTCCTCGATCTGCTTGACGAAGGTCTTGGCGTAGCCGAGGCTCGGGTCCTTCATCCGGTCCCTGCCCAGGATCAACATGGTCAGCTCGGCAAGATAGTCGCCGGTGAGCACGTCGAGCTGCCCGCCCTCGAGCATCTCGCGCATGGCGCTGAGCCGATCGCCGTAGAACCCGGAACAGTTGCCGATGCGGATGACATCCGGATCGGCGGCCAATCTACTCATCAGCCGGAGGCCTCCCTTGCGGTGGAGTTCACGTTCCGGAGTTCAGCATCACATCCGATCAAGAAAAAATCAAGCGTGCGTGCTTGTTAATTGCTCGAGCAGGTCAACGGCATGACGGCATACCCGCCAGGGGCGTTCGGGGCGGGGACCCACCAGAATGGCCCCATGTCCACCGACGTCACCGTGATCCTGCTGCTCGCCCTCGCCGGCTTCCTGATCGGCGGCGCGTACTCCACGTGGAAGACCTCCCGCCCCCTCTCCATCTCCCTGGCGGTCTGTGCGGTACTCGCCGCGGCAGGCGCGATCGCCTGGGGCTTCCTCTAGTCTCGGCCGCCAGCCGCCTCATCCGCATCTGAGCGACACCTCACGTCCGGACGGTTGTCGCGAAACTGCGGCCCCCGCCCGCACCGACCGTCCCGCCTGCGAATTCGGCCGGAACGGGCCACACGCGGCGACTGGGCTAGTTCTTCGACAACCGGAAGATGCGGAGGTCTTCCGGGACGCCGCTGAGGGGGGCCGCGAAGAAGCTGCGTCGGTAGGGCTTGACGGTCAGGCCGAGTTCGGCGAGGGTTTCCGGTTCCAGTGATTGGAGGGTGGCCTCGGAGAGCATGGTGTTGCCGTTGCCGCCCGCCTCCATGACGCGCGCGGCGATGGTGACGTCGACGCCGAGCCAGTCGCCGCCGATCTCGCGCGGCGAGCCGGTGTGCAGGCCCATCCGCATGCGCGGGCGGTAGCCGCGCAGGTCGATCTGGCTCAGATTGCGCTTGGCCTGCACGGCGGCGCGCACGGCGCGATCGGCGGAGGGGAACACCGCCATGACGCCATCGCCCATCCGCTTCACCACCCGGCCGCCACGGTCGGCGATGGGCGGTTCGATGGCCTTGGCCACCTCGCGCAGCAGTTCGAGGGTCGCCTCGTCGCCCGCCGTCAGCGACCAGCTGGAGAAGGCCACCAGGTCGGTGAACATGACGGTGATCTCTTCGCCACCCTTTCCACGGCCGACACGCTCCAGCATGGCCTGCCAGACCTGCAACGCGCCGAAACCGATCTCGCGGGCCGCGCTCGGATTGTCGCCGACGAGTTTGTCGGCGGCCCTGGCGACCGCGCGGGCGCCGCCAGGCCCGCTCACGGACAGCGGATCGCCGAAGGACGGATCACCCGGAAGTTGTTCGCGCGCCTTGCGCAGCACGTCGATCAGATCCGGACGCTGATTGGCCGCGTTCATCAACGCCGCGATCTGCTTCTTGCGAAGAGCCCGCCCCGAACGACGGGCGCCGTTGGCCTCGTCGGCGGGCGACAACGGAATCACGACCTCGGGTTCGGCGCCGCCATCGTCCTCCGGTCGCGACCCTGGTCTGGGACCGCCGGACGGTGTATCGCTCACGCCCCGAGCGTATCTCAGCCGAAGGAGCGTCGGCCGGTTACCAATGATCGCCGAAAAACAACCACCGGCCCGGCGGTGAAGGGGGATTGCTTCACGCACCGGGCCGGTGACCCGCACAGCCCGCCGGGCAGTGGCGGACAGTGCTACCGGGGTCGCGAACCTCCCGACAAGGTCGCGTCCCCGGGCCCGAGTAGCGAGGGAGGGCAACTCGGGCAGCTCTTCGATTTTCTCAGGCGTCGCGCTTGTTCACCACGACCAGCGCCGCGCCGAACACCAGGGCGACGAAGGCCGCGAAGTAGAGCAACGCGGGCCAGGCGCCCCAGTGCCACGGCAGCGCGGTGTCCTCGAGGCCGAGGAAGCGGTTGGCGTTCTGGAAGGGCAGGAACACCTGGATGTTGCGGCCGTACTTGCCGAAGGCGCCGATGATCGGCTCGATCAGCACCGGCCACACGATCAGCAGCGACAGCGCGCCCGCCGACTGGCGGATCAGGGCGCCGACGCCCACCGAGAGGAAGACGACCAGCGCGGCGAAGATCGGGACCGCGTAGAAGACCTTCAGGTCGCCGTCGGTCAGGCTGAGCTTGCTGCCGACATCGCTGTCGGTCAGCCCCTCGAGTATGAGGAAGCTGAGGAAGGTCAGGATCCCCGACAGCACCGCGGCGCCGACCGCGATCATGCTCGCCTTGGTGGCCAGCACCACGGAACGGTGCGGCACCGCGAGGAAGGTGGCCTTGATGGTGCCGAAGCGATATTCGCTGGTCACCGCCAACGCGGCCAGGATCATGATCAGGATGTAGCCGAAGCCGGGGATGAACGAGACGCCGGTGATGCCGAGGCCCGCCATCACGTTCTCCGCGTACGGCGGATCCGGCGTGATCGACGGGTCTTCCCGGTAAGCGTTCATCGACACGTTCAGCAGCAGGCTGAACAGGGCCGTGATGCCGAGGGCGAAGACCACCGTGAGAGCGGCGCACCACCAGGGCGACCTGGTCGAGGTGAGTTTG
The DNA here is from genome assembly GCF_057708605.1 of Nocardia sp. bgisy118. NCBI lineage: Bacteria > Bacillati > Actinomycetota > Actinomycetes > Mycobacteriales > Nocardiaceae > Nocardia > Nocardia sp. bgisy118. The sequence continues at coordinate 200,837 of NZ_JBYISM010000010.1, forward strand.
ATCCGTTCCGCTGCCAACACGCCCATCAGAGCGCACCTCCCATCGCTGTGTAGGACGCGGCGTCCGCGGGTCCCTTCGTGGTTACGCCGGCTGCCGCCTCCGGGCCCGTCGCTCCCGCCGGGTCGAAACCCTCACCGTGGTACTGCACCGAACCGCCCGTCATCCGCATGAACGCCTCCTCCAGCGAGGCCCGCTGCGGCGAGAGCTCGAACAGCGTGATGTCGTTCGCGCCCGCGAGCTTGCCGACCGCGTCGCTCGGTACGCCGGCGACCAGCAGCGCAGGTCCGTCCTGGCCCGCACCGTCCTCGCGCACGGTCATGCCGTTGGAGGTGAGCAGGCTGCGCAGCTGGTCCAGCTGCGGGCTGCGCACCCGCACCGACTGCTCGGAGGCTCGCTCGATGAATTCTTGCGTCGTGGTGTCGGCGATCAGCTGACCGCGACCGATCACCACCAGGTGCTCGGCGGTCTGCGCCATCTCCGAGAGCAGGTGACTCGACACGAGCACCGTGCGGCCCTCGGCTGCCAATCGCTGCATGAACCGGCGGATCCACAGGATGCCCTCCGGGTCGAGACCGTTCACCGGCTCGTCGAACAGCAGCACCTCGGGATCGCCGAGCAGGGCGCCCGCCAGGCCGAGCCGCTGCGACATGCCGAGCGAGAAGCCGCCCGCGTTCTTGCCCGCGACCTCGGAGAGGCCCACGAGCCGCAGCACCTCGTCCACCCGCGACTTGGCGATGCCGTTGGACGCGGCGAGCCATTGCAGGTGCGAGCGCGCCGAACGGTTCGGATGTACCCACTTGGCGTCCAGCAGCGCGCCGACGGTGCGCAGCGGATGGCCCAGCTCGTGGTACTGCTTGCCCTTGATTAGCGCGGTACCCGCGGTCGGCGTGTCCAGGCCAAGGATCATCCGCATCGTGGTGGACTTACCGGCGCCGTTCGGTCCCAGGAAGCCCGTCACCTGGCCGGGTCGCACGGTGAAGGACAGATCCTGAACCGCGGCGGTCTGGCCGTAATGTTTGGTCAGGCCCCTCAGTTCGATCATGGTGTCCAGCATTCCGCAAAACCGCGCGTCGCGCGTCACTACAAAGTTGTCGATTCAGTCATCCTTGCGGATGAGTTGCCCCTGAGGCCCCTGGTTCGTTGCCCCTGAGTACCCCGGTTCAGAGCTCCGGGGAGGACGCCTGGGCCCAGAAGCGCTTGGGGATGCGGCCCGCCTGCCTCGCGAGATGGCCCGCGCGGACGGCGTCGGCCATTGCCGCGGCCATCAGTTCGGGGCGCTTGGCGCGAGTGACTGCGGTCGCGAGCAGCACCGCGGAGCAGCCGAGCTCCATGGCGAGGGCGGCGTCGCTCGCGGTGCCGATGCCCGCGTCCAGGATCACCGGGACGCCGGCGGCGGCCACGATCATCTCGATGTTGTGCGGGTTGCCGATACCGAGCCCGGTGCCGATCGGGGCGCCGAGCGGCATGACCGCGGCACATCCCGCGTCCTCCAGGCGCCGCGCGAGCACCGGGTCGTCGGAGGTGTAGGGCAGCACGACGAAGCCTGCGTCAACCAATTGTTCGGCGGCGCTGAGCAATTCGATCGGATCGGGCAGCAGGGTGCGTTCGTCGGCGATCACCTCGAGCTTCACCCAGTTGGTGTCGAGCGCCTCGGCGGCCAGCTGCGCGGTGAGCACGGCCTCGGCGGCGGTGCGGCAACCCGCGGTATTGGGCAGCGGCATGATGTCGAGACGCTTCAGCAGGTCGAGCACGCCGGTGCCGCCCGCGGCGTCCACCCTGCGCATGGCGACCGTGGTGAGCTCGGTGCCGGAGGCGACCAGCGCCTCCTCCAGCACGGTGAGGCTCTCCGCGCCGCCGGTGCCCATGATCAGCCGGGACCCGAATTCGCGGTCGGCGATCCGTAGCGGGGTCTGCGTACTCACATTGCCTCCGTAGCACTGTCGAACGGCGCCGGCTCAACCACCTTGGACCGCCGTGAGCACCTCGATGTTCCAACCGCGACCGACCTGCTCGTCCCAGCGCGACTTCGGGAACACCGCACCGTCGACGGCCAGCGCCACCCCCTGACAGGGCAGCTCCAAGCGGGCCAAAAGCTCACGGACGGTGAGCGGTTCGGCGAATTCGTGATCCTGCCCGTTCACTGTGACGCCGATGGGAACGGATGTCGCGGTCATCGAACTCCTCCTGCGGTGGATAGGGACGGCGCTCCCGGCGTCGTCGAAAAGCGTTGCGGGTCAGCGGCTTGCGCCTCGGCAAGCACCGTGCCGTCGAGCAGGGCGAGCACCGCGTCGACGGTCAGCGGGACGGTGAGCATGCCGTTGCGGCCGTGCCCGGTGGCGGCGATCACCCGGTCGGCGAGCCTGCCGATCAGCGGCAGGTTGTCGGGGCTGCCCGGCCGCGAACCCGCCGCGGCCTCGGCCAGTTCGTATTCGCCGATGCCGGGCAGCACGGCCTCGGCGTCGGCGATCAGGTCGCGGACACCGGCCACGGTCACCGCCGTGTCGAAGCCGGCCTCGTATTGCGTTGCGCCGACGACGATTCCGTCCCGGCGTGGCACCAGATACACCGGTCTGCCGTGCACCCTGGCGCGGATCACCCGTCGCGGCGCGGGCGCGGCGCCCGGCCGGTGCCGCAGCCGCAGGATCTCCCCCTTGACGGGCCGCACCGGCAGTCCCGGCCACAGCCGCGCCGAGGCCGCGCCCGCGGCGAGCACGATCTGGTCGTGGGCGAGCGCGTCGAGGTCGGTGATCTCCTCGGCGCGCAGCTCGACGCCCGCCGCGGCCACGGCGTGCCGCAGGCCGTCGAGCAGACGCCGGTTGTCGATGGCGGGTTCGGCGGAGGCCAGCAAACCGGCGCGCACGGTGCGCGCGAGCGCCGGTTCCAGTGCGCGCACGCCCGCGCGATCCAGCACGCGCAGCTCGTGACCGTGTCCACCCACCCAGTCCGCGACGGTGCGCAGGTCGGCGGCGTCCGCGCCGTCCAGCGCGACGGTCAGGGTCTCGTCGGCGACGAAGACCTGTGCGCCCGAGACGGATTCCAGCCTGGCCGCGAACTCCGGCCAGCGGGCCAGCGCGGCGGCGCCGAATTCGAGTACGCGATCCTCGCCGGGCCAGCCTTCCGAGAGCGGAGCCAGCATCCCGCCGGCCACCCACGAGGCGCCCGATCCGACGGCGGGATCGAACAGCGTGACCTGCCATCCCGCCTCGGCGGCCCGCCACGCCACCGACAGCCCGATGGCGCCGCCACCGACGACGGCGAGAGTCCGCATGCTGTCCACCTACCTCATCCGTGCGGGGGGTACTCGCGCACCGTCTCAGCGCGCCGCGGCCGCCGTGCTCGTCCCGCCTTCTGTTCGCATCCCCACGGTAGCGCGGCTACCGTCGAAGGCGTGCAACCCTCCCTCCCGAACCGAACGCTGCCGCCACGGGAGCGCCTGGCTACCGCGCGGCTCTATCTGTGCACCGACGCCCGGCGCGAGAAGGGCGATCTGGCCAAGTTCGCCGAAGCCGCGCTCGCGGGCGGGGTCGACATCATCCAGCTCAGAGACAAAGGATCGCCGGGCGAGGCCGAATTCGGGCCGATGGAGGCCAAGGCCGAACTCGGCGCGCTCGCCGAGCTCAAGGCCGCCGCCCGCAGGCACGGCGCGCTGCTCGCGGTGAACGACCGCGCCGACATCGCGCTCGCCGCGGGCGCCGACGTGCTGCACCTGGGCCAGGGCGACCTGCCGCCCTGGTACGCGCGCCGCATCCTCGGGCCCGACGTGGTGATCGGCCGCTCGACGCACAACCGCGCCCAGGCCGGGCTCGCCGCCATCGACGAGCACATCGATTACTTCTGCACCGGCCCGGTGTGGTCGACCCCGACCAAGCCGGGCCGCCAGGCCGCGGGCATCGATCTGATTCGCTCGACCGCCGACGCGCATCCGACCCGGCCCTGGTTCGCCATCGGCGGGATCGATCAGCGGCGACTGCCCGAGCTACTGGAGGCGGGCGCCGAGCGGATCGTGGTGGTCCGCGCCATCACCGAGGCCCGCGACCCGGAGGCCGCCGCCCGCGAACTCAAGTCCGCGCTGCTGGCCAACGCGAGGCCGTAGTCAGGACAGCACCTGTCCCCTGGTCAGCGAAAGTGCCGTGACCGGGGGCGGCAGCTCCTCGGCAACCGGTTCCTCGACGGGCGCGTCGACGATTCGTGCGACGCCGCCCGGTCCTTCCGGATCCGAGTGCAGCCAGATGAATCCCTGGTCGGCGAGGTCGACGGTGCGCGGAAGGGCCGCGGCGACGGCCCGCGAATCGTCGAGTTCGGTGAGACAGGCCCGGGCCGGGACGGCGCGCAGCGCGGGCCAGGCGACAGCGAAACCGGGGTGCAGCGGCCGCGCCTCGACCTCCTCCTCCGGCACCCAGGCCAGCTCGGTGCTCTCCCGATTGGCGCTGGTCGGCAAGGTCATCACCGCGTCGGCGATCACCGTGGTGTAGGTCCAGCCGCTCAGCGCGGACGCCGTTACGCGTTCCGCGCGCACGTGGACGTCCGCGGGATGGATGCCCGCCTCCTCCCAAGCCTCGCGCACCGCCGCGTGCACCGGCGTCTCGTGGCTGTCGCGCGCACCGCCGGGCAGCGCCCAGGTCCCGCCCTGATGACTCCACGGGGCGCGATGCTGGAGCAGCACCGCCGAGCCGCCCGCCGCGAGCGGCGCGCGTAGCAACAATCCGGCAGCACCGAACTTGCCCCAGTGCTTCAGTCCGTCCGGACCTCGCGACCACCCGTCGCCGTCACCGCGCATCGCTAACCATCCTCATCCAGCCGCGGTCGTGTGCGCATCCCGAGCACCCCATCAGGGGGTGTTTCACACGCCACGGCACCGGTAGGACCACAATAAACTGCGACGCAGGCGCACAGGTGGGGCGCGGACCCGGAGGTGGACAATGGCTCGGACCGAGCAGCTTGCGGCCCCGCGGCCGCCGTCGGTCGCCGCCGAGCACCCGCGCAAACACCTCGGCGGCGTGTCCGCCGCGGCCGTCCGCGAGCACCTCGATCCCGCCAATCTGCGATCCTTCGCGCACTCGTCGCCGGGTCGGCTGATAGCCCTCGGATTGCTGCTCATCGGCCTGTGCCTGACCGCGGGCGCGGTGACCGCGTCGACGGTGGGCGATCGCCAAGAGGCACTGCACATTCTGCTCGACGACACCGAGCCGGACGCGCACTCCGCGCACCGCCTCTACACGTCGCTGTCCATCGCCGACGCCGCCGCGAGCACCGCCTTCATCGCGGGCGGTGTGGAGCCGGAGGCGGTGCGCGACAGATATTCCCAGGCGGTCGGCGAGGCGGCGGCCGAGCTGGTCATCCAGTCCGGGCATACCGCGGGGTACGCCGACACCGGCGCCGACGTGCGCCTGCGGACCGGCATCGCGACCGGCCTGCCGATCTACTCCGGCTTGGTCGAAACCGCTCGCACCAACAACCGCAGCGGTTACCCCGTCGGCGCGGCGTATCTGAGCGAAGCGTCGAACCAGATGCAGACCAGCCTGCTGCCGATGGCCGAGGAACTCCAGGAGCACCGTTCGGACGCGGTGGACGCCGCGCAGCGCGCCCATGTCCGCCCGCCGTGGACGGCTATCGGATTGCTGATTCTCACGCTGGTCGTGCTGGTATGGGCACAGACGCAACTGGCGAGGCGGTGGCGCCGCACCTTCAATGTCGGTCTGCTACTGGCCTCCGGTGCGATGCTGATCCTCTTGGCGTGGACCGTGATCGCCGGATCGCTGTCGGCCGCCGCGATGATCAGCGGCCGCGACGACGCGGCCGTGCCCGCCTCCCGGCTGATCGAAGGTCGCATCCTTGTCCAGCAGGCCAGGGCCGCGGAGACGCTGAAGCTGGTGCGCCGGGAAGTGACCGGCGACTACGACCGCACCTTCGACGCCGACGTCGCCCGTCTCGACGAGCTGCTCGCCGGCTACCCGGGTTCCGCGCCCGCCGCCGACGAGGTCGCGAATGCCCGTGCCGCACTGGAGCGTTGGCGTACTTCGCATCAGCGGATGAACGACGCGCTCGCGCACGGCGATTACCACGGCGCGGCGGCGGTGGCCACCGGTCCTGGCGCCGCCCAGTCCACCGCGCACGTCGACGCGCTCGACAACTCGCTCGACAGCGGCATCACCGAGACGCGAAACACCTTGCGCTGGGAGATCTCCCGGGCGATTCGCGTGCTCGACCTCCTCGCCACCGGCGCCATGGTGCTCGGCATCGTCGCCGCCGCCTATGTCGGCATCGGCCTGTGGCCTCGACTACGGGAGTATCGATGAGCGCATCATCGACCACGACGGCCCCGATGCGTACGGCGCGCGGCCTGCTGGCCGCCGCACTCGCCGCCACCGCCTTCCTCGGCGGCTGCGCGTCGTCCACCGACACCGTGGGCACCACCAAATCCGGCTCTTACACCGAGCCGCCGCTGCCCGCGAAAGCCATTCCAGTAGAGACCGATACGCCGCTGCCGCACACCGCCGAGCCGCAGTGCGGCGACCCCACCGCCAGCCTGCGGCCCACGGGTTCCGGCCCGGCCGCGAGCGGCCCGACCATCGACGCCATCCGGGCCCGCGGCCGGTTGCTGGTCGGCCTCGACGCCGGAAGCAACCTGTTCAGCTTCCGCGATCCGGTCAGCGGCACCCTCGTCGGCTTCGACGTCGACATCGCCCGCGAGATCGCACGCGACCTACTCGGCAACCCGGATCTGATCGAATACCGCATCCTCGGCTCGGCCGACCGGGAGCGCGCCCTGCAGGACCACACCGTGGACGTGGTCGCCAAGACCATGACCATCACCTGCGAACGGCGCACGAAGGTCGCGTTCTCCACCGTCTACCTGCGCGCCGACCATCGGGTGCTGGCCATGAAGAACTCCGGCATCACCGGCATCGCCGATCTGGCGGGCAAGCGAGTGTGCGTGGTGCTCGGCACCACCTCGCTGGACCGCATCCGGCGCGAACAGCCCGCCGCCAGCCTGCTGACCGTGCCGACCTGGGCCGACTGCCTCGTGGTGCTGCAACAACGGCAAGTCGACGCGGTGAGCACCGACGACGCGATCCTGGTCGGCCTGGCCGCCCAGGACCCGTATACCGAGGTGGTCGGCGGCAGCCTCAGCGTCGAACCGTACGGCATCGGCATCGCCAAGGAAGCCGACGATCTGGTGCGTTTCGTCAACGGCACCCTGGAGCGGTTGCGCACCGACGGCACTTGGGTGCGGATCCACGAGCGGTGGCTCGCCACACTCGACCCGACGCCCACTCCACCCGCTCCCACGTATCAGGACTGAGGAGCGATGACCACGCGATACCTCCCCTTCCCGCGACCGGACGACGACCAGCCGATGGGTTCCGGGCCTTCTGGCTCGGAACCCGAGAACGCCGAAGCGCCGCCGACGATCCGCTCGTCCGACACGCCCGCGCCGGGCGGTGGCCGAACAGCCAGCGGCACAGCGCATTCCGAGGACGAAGGACCGGCCACCCAGCTGAGTCCCTCGTCCTCGCACACCGACGACGAGGGGCCCACCGGGCCGGTACGGGACCACCGGACGGCGTCCGGGGATACCGCGGCACGCGCAGCCGCGACCGCCGCGGCGCGACCTCAGGACCGAACCGTCGAACCGACCGGCACCATGGCGTTCGCCGAACCGCCGGGCACGATGGCCGCCGAAGTCAGCGACGAGACCCCCCGCTCCGAGCCGGATTCCGGTGGGGCATCGCGCACTTCGGGCCGCAGCGTGCGCACCGCGCGGTCCCGGCCCTCGGTGCGCAGGCTCGGCGGCGGCTTGGTGTCGATCCCGACGGTCCCGCCCACGGACCCGATGGCGGCGGTGCTCACGAATCCGGTGGTCTCCGAGGGCAGGCGCTTCTGCTGGCGCTGCGGCAATCCCGTCGGCCGAGCGACCGCGGTGCGCCCGGCGACGACGGCAGGCGCCTGCGAGACCTGCGACGCGCCTTACGATTTCCGTCCTTCGCTGCACCCCGGCGATATGGTCTCCGGCCAGTACGAGGTCCAGGGCTGCCTGGCGCACGGCGGACTCGGCTGGATCTACCTCGCGATCGACCGCAACGTCAGCGACCGATGGGTGGTGCTGAAGGGCTTGCTGCACGCGGGCGACGCCGAAGCGCAGGCGGTCGCGGTGGCCGAGCGTCAATTCCTCGCCGAGGTCGCCCATCCCAGCATCGTCAAGATCCACAACTTCGTCGAGCACCCGGGCCAGGACGGCTCCCCGATCGGCTATATCGTGATGGAGTACGTCGGCGGGCGTTCACTGCGCGCGGTGCTCGACAGCTACGAGCGGCCGGCGCGGATGCCGGTCGCCGAGGCGATCGCCTACGTGCTGGAGATCCTGCCCGCGCTGGATTACCTGCATTCGATCGGCTTGGCCTACAACGATCTCAAGCCCGACAACATCATGATCACCGAGGACCAGGTCAAACTGATCGACCTCGGCGCGGTCACCACCATCGAGGCATACGGAAACCTATACGGCACCAAGGGATTCCAGGCCCCGGAGATCGCCAGGACCGGTCCGACGGTGGCCTCCGACATCTGCACCGTCGGGCGGACGCTCGCCGTGCTCACCCTGAACCTGCCGATGGAGCACGGCCGCTACCTGGACGGCATTCCCGATCCGGCACAACAACCCGTGCTGGAACGCTACGAGTTCTTCCACCGCCTGCTGCTCACCGCGACCGATCCGGACCCTGCGCGCCGGTTCGGCTCGGCCCGCGCGATGGCCGCCCAGCTGTCGGGCGTCTTGCGGGAGATCCTCGCGCTGGACACCGGCGCCGAGCATCCACAGTTGTCCACAGTGTTCAGTCCACAGCGCTCCAGCTTCGGCACCGAGGAACTGATCAGCCAGACCGACGCCTACGCCGACGGCATCGGCCGCAGCAGACTGCTGCGCTCCGCGGACATCGCGGCGGCGCTGCCGATTCCGCTGATGGACGCCGCCGACCCGTCCGCTCCCATGCTCGCCGTCGCCGTGCACACGGAGCCACGGCAGGCGCTCGAGGCGCTGCACGAGGCTCGCGAACGCGCCGCCGCCGACCCCGAGAACGCCCCGGAGACTTTGGATCTGGAACTCTCCCTCGCCGAGGCGAGGCTGCGGCTCGACATGCACGAGTCGGCCGCGGTGCTGTACCTGCTGTCCCGAATACCGGCGCACGACTGGCGGATCGACTGGTACACCGGGCTCGCCGAGCTGCGAGAGCAGAACTACGAGCGGGCGTTCGCGGCCTTCGAGGCGGTGCTGCACGTGCTGCCCGGCGAGATCGCACCCAAGCTCGCCCTCGCCGCGACTGCGGAACTGATTCTGCAGCACTGGGATTCGGAGGACCCGGAGCAGTGGCGGGCCTACGCGGAGAAGTTCTACGGCACCGTCTGGCGCACCGACCAGGCGGTGGTGAGCGCGGCATTCGGGCTGGCCAGGCAGCTCGCGGCGGCGGGAGGGGTCGAGGCCGCGGTGGACGCGCTCGACGAGGTCCCCAGCTTCTCACGGTGTTACGCCGCGGCGCGGATGACCGCAGTGCTCTTGCAGCTCACGGCGTCCCCGGTGGCCGAGCTCGACGAGTCGACGCTGCACGTGGCGGCCTCGCGCGTGCAGACGCTGCCCGCCGGTGAGAGCCGCGCGCTCCAGATGCGCGTGCTGGTCCTCGGCGCCGCACTGACCTGGCTGCAAGCGGGCAACACCCCGAAACGCCCCGATGCCGAGCTGTTCGGCGCGACGTTCACCGAACGGGATCTGCGCGACGGCACCGAATCGGGGCTGCGCGCCCTCGCTCGCCACGCGCCCGGGCGCAAACATCGCTATGCCCTGGTGGATCTCGCCAACAGCATCCGCGCCCAAACCTGGTTCTGACCCGAGAAACCCGGCCGCTGCGGCGGAACAGCGGCCGGGCCGGATCCGGGCGCGGGAGCAGTCGGCGGCCGGGAGGTCCCGCGGGACGCGCCGGTCCGGGGGCAGCCGGAGCGGCTGTGGGAGGCGAGGGCATCGCTCCCTACGGCTCGCGGGGCTCCTCGGATACCTGGACCCCGATCCGCTGTCCATGCTGGCGGGGCGACCATGAGGAATCCGTGAGGTTTTCTAGAGCTGTTGTCCTACCGCTCCGAAACCACCTGCCTGGCGGCGCGGGCTATGGCGAGTTCCTCGTTGGTCGGGACCACCAGGACCGCGACCGGGGCGTCCGGCGGGGAGATGAGCCGGGCGGAGCGGTTGGCGGCGGTGTTGCGCGCCGGGTCGACCTCGATGCCGAAACCGGACAGACCGGCCAGCGCGTCGGCGCGGACCTGGGGGCTGTTCTCGCCGACTCCCGCGGTGAACGTGATGGCGTCGACGCCGCCCAACTCGATCAGATACCCGCCGAGGTAGCGGCGCAGCCGGTGGATGTAGACGTCGTAGGCCAGCCGGGCCGCGGCGTCGCCCGCGTCGATCAACCGTTGCAGTTCACGGAAGTCGTTGACACCGGACAGGCCCTTGATGCCGGAGTTGCGGTTGAGAAGTTCCTCGATCCGATCGATGTCGAAGTGCGCCGAGCGCACCAGGTGACCGATGATGCCAGGGTCGATGTCGCCGCCCCGGGTACCCATCACCAGCCCCTCCAGCGGCGTCAGACCCATGCTGGTGTCGATCGGCTTGCCGCCGCGGATCGCCGACGCGGACGCACCGTTGCCGAGGTGGAACACGATCTGGCGCAAGGTTTCCGGGTCGCGATCGAGCACCTGGGCGACCTGGCCCGACACGTATTCGTGCGAGGTGCCGTGAAAGCCGTACCTGCGGATGCCGTGCGCGGCGGCGACTTTCGCATCGATCGCGTATGTCCTGGCCGCCTCGGGCAGACCGTGGAAGAACGCGGTATCGAACACCGCGACCTGCGGCACACCGGGCAGCAGCTCCCTGGTGCTCTCGATTCCGGTGACATTGGCCGGATTGTGCAGCGGGGCGAGGGCGGACAGCTTCGAGATCTCCTCGACCACCGCGTCGGTGATCAGCGTCGGCTCGTAGAACACTTCCCCGCCGTGCACCACCCGGTGCCCGACGGCCCGCACGCCCGCGCCGCTCAGGTCGTAACCGGTTTCCGCGAACAGGTCGAACACCACCTGCAACCCGGCCTTGTGATCGGCGATCGCCTCGGTGCGCTCGATAGTGCGGCCCCCTGCGCGATGCTCGACGGCGCCCTCCCGCTCCCCGATCCGTTCCACCAGACCGGAGGCCGCCACGGCGCCCGTCTCCGGGTCGAGCAGCTGGTACTTGATGGACGACGAGCCGGAATTGATCACCAGCACAAGGTCATCGGCCGCGTTGCTCATCATGCCTCCTGCGTCTCCTTGCGACCTCGCACCGTCCCGGCGCGCGGCCCCTACCCGCGGCAACCCTGCTCACCGCGCGTTTGTTCCTGGTGGGCGAGTGCCCAGTCTCCACGCGAGTACGCAGCCTCACTGCCCTTGCGCCTGGATGGCGGTGATCGCCACGGTATTGACGATGTCGGCGACCAGCGCGCCGCGCGAGAGATCGTTGACCGGCTTGCGCAGGCCCTGCAGCACCGGGCCGATCGCGATGGCGCCCGCGCTGCGCTGCACCGCCTTGTAGGTGTTGTTGCCAGTGTTGAGATCCGGGAACACGAACACCGTGGCTCGCCCGGCCACCTCGGAGTCGGGCAGCTTCGTATCGGCTACCGTCGGCTCGATCGCCGCGTCGTACTGAATCGGGCCCTCCACCAACAGTTCCGGGGCGCGCTCGCGGACCAGCTTGGTCGCCACCCGCACTTTGTCGACGTCGGCTCCGCTGCCGGATTCGCCCGTGGAGTAGGACAGCATGGCGATCTTCGGGTCGATGCCGAACCGCGCGGCCGTCTGCGCGGAGGAGATCGCGATATCGGCCAGCTGTTCGGAGCTCGGGTCGGGGACGACAGCGCAGTCGCCGTAGGCGAGCACCCGATCGGCCAGACACATGAGGAACACACTGGAGACGGTGGAGACGCCCGGCACCGTCTTGATGATCTCGAAGGAGGGCCGGATGGTGTGCGCCGTGGTGTGCGCCGCACCGGAGACCATCCCGTCGGCGATGCCCTTGTGGACCATCATGGTGCCGAAATAGGAGATGTCGGAGACGGTTTCGCGGGCCCGCTCCAGCGTCATGCCCTTGTGCTTGCGCAGTTCGGTGTACTCGGCGGCGAACTCGTCCAGGTAGCCGGAGGTGCGCGGGTCGAGCACCTCGGCCTCGGAGATGTCGACGCCGAGTTCGGCGGCGCGGGCCCGGATGGCGGACTCGTCGCCCAGGACGACCAGATCGGCGATCTTGCGCTGCAACACGCGCCCCGCCGCGCGCAGGATGCGGTCGTCGTCGCCCTCGGGCAGCACGATCCGCTTGCGATCGGCCCTGGCCTGCTCGATCAGCTGGTACTCGAACATCTGCGGGGTGACCACGGAGCTGCGCGGAACGCTGACGCGCCGCAACAACTCCGGCGCGTCCACGTGCTGTTCCATCAGGGCGAGCGCGGTGTTCACCTTGCGCGGGTTGCCCGCCGACATCCGGCCCCTGGTGCGGTACGCGGCGCTGGCCGTGTCGTAGGTGCCCAAGCTCGTGGTGAGGATCGGCAGCTTCTGTTTCAGGCCCGCCATCAGGCGCGCGACCGCGGGATGCGGCAGCATGCCGCCGTTCATGATGATGCCGGACAGCGACGGAAAGCCTTCGGCCTCATGGGCGTTCACGACGCTCAGCAGCACGTCGGAGCGGTCGCCCGGCGCGATCACCACGACGCCGTCGACGAGGCGTTCGAGGATGTGCTCGGCGGTCATGCCGCCGACCATGACCTTCAGCGCCTCGCGCTGCAGCAATTCATGGTCGCCGCTGTACATTTCGCCGTCGACCGCCTCGCACAGCTCGGCCATGGTCGGCGCGATCAGCAACGGCACCTCCGGCAGCGACCAGGACGGAACATCGAAATCACACAGGACGGAACAGATTTCGTTCAGATCGTCCGGATCACAACGGTTCGCGACGATCGCCACCAGCGCCGCGTGCTCCTGGTGCAGCTCGCTCGCGCACAGCTCGACCAGCTGCCTGACCTCGGCCGGAGTGCGATCGGAACCGCGCACCACGAGCAGCACCGGCGCGCCGAGATTCACCGCGATCCTCGCGTTGAAACGCAGCTCGCTCGGGCTGGCCACGTCGGTGTAGTCGCTGCCGATCACCACCACCGCGTCGCAGACCTTGGCCACGTCGTGGAAACGCATCACGATCTCGCTGATGGCGGCGTCCGGATCGCTGTGCACCTGTTCGTAGGTGACGCCGACGGCCTGGGCGTAGTCGATGTCGGCGGTGCTGTGCTCGAGCAGCAGCTCCAGGATGTAGTCGGGCTCGGTGGTCGAGCGGGTGATCGGACGGAACACCCCGACCCTCGCGGTGGTGGCGCACAGCATCTGCAGCACGCCGAGCGCGACCGTCGACTTGCCGGTGTCCCCCTCCGGCGAGGCGATGTAGACGGTGGACGGAGCGGATTCGACCATGATCCCGAGCTTAGTGAGCCGCCACGCCGAGGCCCGGCCAACCGATGGCAAATATTCGGGAAATCACGTTCGGCCGCGACCTCGCCTATATTCCGGCGTATGACGACGCAGTTCCCGGACCGGCAGTGGGGTTCGCGCACCAGCATCCTGTCCCGCGTGGCGAACCGTTTCGCGGCGACCGAACCGGGGTCCTGGGTGATTCGCAAGATCACCCCGCTGGACCGCCGGGTGCTGGAGCGCACCGACGCCAAGTACACGATTCTGGGACCGATCGGCGCGCCGGTCATCCTGCTGACCACCACGGGTCGCAAATCGGGTCAGCCGCGCACCCAGCCGCTGCTGTACGTGCACGACGGCGACACCCTGTACGTCATCGGCAGCAACTTCGGCCAAGCGCACCACCCGGCCTGGACCACCAACCTGCTCGCCGACCCGAACGCGACGGTCGCCATCGCGGGCGAACGCATCCGCGTCACCGCGACCTCGGTCGAGGGCGAGGCCAAGGAGCCGATCTTCCAGCGGTTCGTGGAAGTGACCGGCGCGTACGCCGCCTACCGCGACCGGACCACCCGCGATCTGCGCATCTTCGCGCTGACTCGCGCCTGAGTCGGTCGGACGGCGAGGTCCCGCTCGTCCCTGCCGGAGTCGACCTGTCTCGCCGGATCAGCCCATCGCACTATTGGCCGTGAGCTGCTCGGTCCGGCAGGCGGTCGGCTCGGAACCGGAGCGCACACCGCCCACTCGGCCCACCGCCCACGGGCGATCCGGTGCGAGCTGCCCGGCGTGGACCGGGTCCGACGACGCGGTGAGATCGCGCATGGCCACCGGTGAGGGTTTGAAGTACCGGCGCAAGCCCTCGGGTTTGCGGTGCCGGGATTTCGATCGGCCACCGATCAATCGCGCGAGGGGTCGGGTTGCCATGGGACATAGGGTCGTCCGTCGGCTTCCGCTGCTTGCTCGGCGGAATGTAGCTGGAACGGAGTGATGCCGCCGCCGTCCCACGGGCCGACCGATCCGGCGGCGACCGCGGCAGACGACTTGGGCGTCAGGTCGATCTCGTTGCGCACCACGGTGATCGGGCGGTCCGCGAGGGTGAACCAGTCCAGGTCGAGGAAATCGTGGCTGCCCTTGGTGAGGGCGCCGCGGCGCATGGCGTCGGCGAGGCGGGTGGCCATGCCCGCGGTCCGCAGGTGGCCCTCGTTGGCCTCGAACAGGCCGGCGCCGGCGTGGAGGTAGCCGGTTTCGAAGAGGGAGACCACCATGGCGAGCAGGCTGAAAGCGCGCGGGTCGTCGTTGGCGCGCGCCATGAAAGCGAAGACCTCGATCTCGTTTTCCAAGGTGGTGCCGTATCCGGCGAGCACATGCACCCAATCGTGCTGGGCCAGCAGTGGCGGCGCCGAACCGGGCAGACCCGGGGTGACGAAGCCGCGATCGCGGTAGAAGTCCGCGACGCCGCGGCCGAGGGTCCCTACCGGCAGCTCACGCAGCGACGCCCAGCGTGCGGCCAGCGCCGGATCGTCGCCGACCTGACCCCAGGAACTGTCCAGGCTCTCGGTGTGCAGCGCGGTGAGCCTGCGCGGGTCGAGGCCGCCGAGGTATCCGTTGCGTGCGAAATCGACCGCGGCGAGATCGATGGCGCCTTCGGCGTACTTGTGCGCCACCGCGATCATGTCGTCGTCGACGTCCAATGCGTCGGCGAACTCCCGCAACCGGGTCGCGACCACCGGCGGCAGCGGCCGCACCACCAGCGCAGACAGCAGCATGGTCTGCACGATCCGTGCACGGAAGATCCGGTTGCGCCGAGCCAATCGGACCGCGAATTCCGGTGCGGTGATGGGCTCCACTGTCGCCAACTCGACCGGGTGTCCGGTCATGGACAGGAACAGCGCGGGAATCAGCAACTGCTGCAACGGTGTCAGACCGTCCTCCCCCTGCGCGGCCGTGACCACACCGCGCGCGAGGATCTGCACCTCGTCGAGGTCTGGCGGGGTCAGCAGTACATCGTCCATCCGGTTCACCCTCCGGCCTCTCGAGCATCGGCAGTCACGGCTCATTATCGATGCGAATCGCTTCAGCGCGTAGTGGTTTCGCCGTCGGCGTACGCGGCGCCGCCTCGAGAGCCTGCGCCGCCGCCCACCGGCCACGAACGCAGAGCAGAGCCGGGAGGCTCGCGCCATGCTGCCCCGGGCGGATGTCCCGGGGCAGCGGTGTCAGCGTTTCTTCGCCCGTTACTGCCGGGGAATCCGGGTGGCCATGAGGCCGGCGAAGATGGTCAGCAGCACCTGAACTGCAGTCGGCCAGTCGACCAGAAAGCCGACGGGGACCGCCAGGATGACCGCCGCGTACAACTCCCAGAAGGGAACCTGCCCTGAGGGTGTCGGCTGTGGGCGGTGATCTTCGATTCCGGCCGCTGCCTGCTGCGATCAGGTGCGGTCCATCGACCTTCGGATAGCCGGAGCCGAAGGTGCGTCGTTATGAAACTGTTACAGAGCTTCCGCGGTTGCGCCAGGCGTCCAAACCCAGTTCAAAGCAGGTGTCCAGGCGACAACAGCGTGCACACCTCAGCGCGTAGGTTATCAATTCGTTACCTATCGAGGCAGCCTTGGCCGGTCCTCGCCAACACTTCGACACCAGTAAGAGGACGACGATCCGTTACCCGCTCCCCGAAGCCACGTCGCGCCCTATCGTGGTGACATGCGAATCTCGGTGGCGGCGGACGAGCGCGTTGGCGTGGCAAAGGAACTGGTCGACGAGCTGGGGAGGCGCGGGTTCGACGGGGTGCTCACGCACGGCGCGCTGTCGGAGAGCGAGCGGGACGACTGGGCGTGGGCCAGCGAGGCCGCGGCGCGCGATGTCGCCGAGGGCCGCGCCGACCAGGCGATCGTCTGCTGCTGGACCGGGACCGGCGCGTCCATCGCGGCCAACAAGGTGGCGGGCATCCGTGCCGCGCTGTGTGGTGACGCGACGACCGCCGCGGGTGCGCGCAAGTGGAACGACGCGAATGTGCTTGCGCTGAGCCTGCGTTCGACCTCGGCGGCCGAGCTCACCGAGATTCTCGACGCCTGGTTCGCGGGCGAGCCCAGCACGGACGCGGCCGACCGGGCCAATATCGCGCACCTGACGAAGATCGAGCGGGGGCACTGAGCTCGGCTCACGGACCACGCACGACTCCCATCGCATACCCGATCTATTGACAGCATGCTGTCAAATATGACAGGATGCTGTCATGATGACGAAGACAGTGCACACCGCGATCTACGACACCCTCGCCGACTGGGAGGTGGGAGCCGCCACCGCGCACATCAACAATCCGGCCTGGCAGGTCGCGCCCGGCACGTTCGAGGTCAAGACCGTCGGGCTCACCCGCGACCCGATCACCACCAAGGGCGGCATGCGGATCACGCCCGATCTGACGCTGGCCGAGCTGTCCCCCGCCGAGAGCGTGATGCTTATCCTGCCGGGCGCCGACACCTGGATGACCGGCGAACTCACACCTTTCGCTCGCACGGCGCGCGAATTCCTCGACGCGGGCGTACCGGTCGCGGCCATCTGCGGCGCGACCTTCGGACTCGCGAACGAGGGCCTGCTGGACGACAAGGCGCACACCAGCAACGTGGCCGAGTTCTTGGCCTACAGCGGTTACGCGGGCGCGGACCGCTACGTCGAGCAGCCCGCGGTGACCGACGGCAATGTCGTCACGGCCTCGGCGACCGCGCCGTTCGAGTTCGCTCGCGAGGTACTCGGACTGCTGGGCGTCTACGAACCGCACATCCTCGACGCCTGGTACCGGCTCTTCGCGCACAGCGATCCTGCGGCGTACGCGGTGCTCGACGCCTATGACAGGGCGGCGTCGCAGGCATGACCGAGACACCGGAGCAGGAGCTGTTCAGCATCGCCGCGATCACCTCGTTCCGGCTCAACGGCCAGTTCCTCGCCATCGCCGAGGAACTGGCCAAGCCCGCCGGGCTGACCGCGGCGTGGTGGCAGGTGCTCGGCGCGGTGCTTCGCGAGCCGCTGCCGGTGGCGGGCATCGCGCGCGCCATGGGCATCACCCGGCAGAGCGTGCAGCGCATCGCGGACCTGCTGGTGGACAAAGGACTCGCCGAATACCGCTCGAATCCAGCGCACCGCCGCGCGAAGCTGGTGGCCGTCACCGACGAAGGCCATGCGGCCGTCCGGCGGATCGATCCCCGGCACGCGGTGATCGCCGACCGGCTCGCCGCCGAACTCGGCGCGGACGACTTCGCCCGCGTCGTCGAGGCGCTGACCCGGCTGTCCGCGGCGGTCGACGCGATCACCGAGCGCGAAGACTAGCGGTCGCCGGACTCTCGCCGCGATCACCGACCGGCCCGCCGCCGAACTCGGCGCGCAGGAGCTCGCATGCACCACCGAATCACTGGCGCGCCTGCCAGCGGCGGACACCGCGCTCACCGAACGCGGATCAGCGGTGAGCGCACGCGAAAATCGGCTCAATCGAACGGCTTGTCGGTGCGCCCGACCAGGTCCGCGACCGAGTCGATGACCCGCGTCGGCCGGTACGGGTAGTGCTCGACGGACGCGCGGGTCGAAATGCCGGTGGTCACCAAAATGGTGCGCATGCCCGCCTCCAGTCCGGAGATCACGTCGGTGTCCATGCGGTCGCCGATCATCACGGTGGACTGCGAGTGCGCGCCGATGCGCCGCAGCGCCGAACGCATCATGAGCGGGTTGGGCTTGCCGACGTAGTACGGTTCGCGCCCGGTCGCGCGAGTGATCAACGCGGCGACCGAGCCGGTGGCGGGCAGGACGCCCTCGCGCGACGGGCCGGTGGCGTCCGGATTGGTGGCGATGAAACGGGCGCCGCGTTCCACCAGCCGGATGGCGGTGGTGATGGCTTCGAAGGAGTAGGTGCGGGTCTCGCCGAGCACGACATAGTCGGGGTCGCTGTCGGTGAGCACGTACCCGATCTCGTGCAACGCGGTGGTGAGCCCGGATTCGCCCACCACGTAAGCGGTTCCGTTGGGGCGCTGATCGTTGAGGAAGGTGGCGGTGGCCAGTGCGGAGGTCCAGATGGCCTCCTCGGGGATGTCGAGCCCCGTCTGACGCAGCCGCGCTTGCAGATCGCGCGGTGTACGGATCGAGTTGTTGGTGAGCACGAGGAACGGCGTTTCCTTGGCGCGCAGTTCGGCGAGGAACTCGTCGGCGCCCGGCACCAGGTGCTCCTCGCTCACCAGCACCCCGTCCATATCGGTCAGGTAGGACAGGATCGGCTCATCATCTGCGGTCACCAGACAATTGTCGGTTATCGAGGCGCGTGAGCGCATCGGACCGGGCACAGATGCGGCCGGTCACACACTCCGACTCCGCCCTGACTATGGTCGAAGCAGGCCGTGCGAGAACCCGATCGCGCGTGCCCGTCCGTCCGATGCGGCGGAGCGATCTCGCTCGGCCCACGGGATGCGGCACCGATCGGCTCGTCCGAACGACCGACGGGATGCGGAAGGCCGCACCCGCACAGCGAAGCGACAGGAGTGGCGCACATGGGTGAGTTGAGGCTCGGATACAAGGCGTCGGCGGAACAGTTCGGACCGCGTGAACTGGTGGAGATCGCGGTGCTCGCGGAGGAGCACGGCCTGGACAGCGCCACGGTGAGCGACCACTTCCAGCCCTGGCGGCACAAGGGCGGGCACGCACCGTTCTCGCTGGCCTGGATGGCCGCGGTCGGCGAGCGCACCAAGCGCATCCAGCTCGGCACCTCGGTCCTCACGCCGACCTTCCGGTACAACCCCGCGGTGATCGCGCAGGCCTTCGCCACCATGGGCTGCCTGTACCCGAACCGCGTCATGCTCGGCGTCGGCACCGGCGAGGCGCTCAACGAGATCGCCACCGGCTACACCGGCGAATGGCCGGAATTCAAGGAACGTTTCGGCCGGTTGCGCGAATCGGTTGACCTGATGCGCGCGCTGTGGACCGGCGATCGCGTCGATTTCGACGGCCAGTACTACCGGACGGTCGGCGCGTCCATCTACGACGTGCCCGAGGGCGGCATCCCGATCTACATCGCCGCGGGCGGCCCGCTGGTCGCGCGTTACGCGGGCCGCGCGGGTGACGGCTTCATCTGCACCTCCGGCAAGGGCATGGACCTCTACACCGAGAAGCTGATGCCCGCCGTCGCCGAGGGCGCCGCCAAGGCGGACCGTAGCGTCGACGACATCGACAGGATGATCGAGATCAAGATCTCCTACGACACCGATCCCGAACTGGCGCAGGAGAACACGCGCTTCTGGGCGCCGCTGTCGCTGACCGCCGAGCAGAAGCACAGCATCACCGACCCGATCGAGATGGAAGCCGCCGCCGACGCCTTGCCCATCGAGCAGATCGCCAAGCGCTGGATCGTCGCCAGCGACCCCGACGAGGCGGTCGCCCAGATCCAGCCCTACCTCGACGCGGGCCTCAACCACCTGGTCTTCCACGCCCCCGGCCACGACCAGCGCCGCTTCCTCGACCTCTTCCAGCGCGACCTGGCCCCCCGCCTTCGCAAGCTCGGCTGAGCCTCACAGAACTTCTACACGCTTCGCAGGGGCTGCGGCCTCTGCGAAGCGCGTGAAGACTCTGGCTTCCCGGCATGGCGTAGGCGCGACGGAGCCCAGTTCGCGATGCGGATTCGCCGCGACGAACTCCAGCAGCGACGTCGTGCCGATCCGGGCGAGATCTACTGTTTTTCGCAGACCAGCAGGTGGAATTCCATGCGGCCGTTACGGATACGGCGGTCTTCCTGGACCGCCAAACCAGCGGCTTCCAGTCGTTCGGCGATCTCGGCGATAGGGCGCAACCGAAAGCGGTTCTCGGTGAACGGCATTCGGGCCATGTCGGCGGGATCGCCAATGCCGAGCACCACCCGGCCCGAGGGGCGCAGCACCCGCGCGAGCTCGGCGAACGCCGGGGCTAAGTCGTCGATGAAATAGACGGTGTTGGTGCTGATCGCCGCGTCCAGTGATGCCGTGGCCAAGGGCATTTCGTGCATGGCCGCGGTGTGGAGCACGAGCCTGCCCGCGGCGATTTCGGCGCGGTACCGCTTGCTCGCCTCATCGAGCATGGTCGGTGCGATCTCCACGCCGTGCACAGCGCCCGTCTCGCCGACCGTGGCCAGCAACTCGTGGAGGCCGATGCCGCCGCCGAAGCCGATATCGGCCACCGTCGCGCCCGCACCCGCTTCCGTGGCCGCGACGGCGGCGGCCACGGTGGCGTAGTTGCCGCGGTTGAGAATTCGGCCGACCACGCGTCCTGCTACCCCGTCCGGCCGCCCCAACTGCGAGGCGACCGAGTCCCACAAACGATCTGTGATCCGCATGCCGACCATCATCGCGACCACCGGCGCGGAACGGAACGCCGACGCGCGACCCGGCGCGAATCGGTGCTGTCGTTCACCGGTCGGCGGACGAGCAGTCGAAGTTCTTGCCGCCCGGTCTCGTTGGTTCATCTCGATCGCTCTGCGCCGCGGACCGGGCCAGGCGGCGGACCATGAACGCGACCGCGCCGAGCGTCACCAGATACGCGATGACGTACGCGTTCATCAGCAGCGGCGCGACGGGCCAGGACGGCGGCAGCAGGAAAACGCCGACGCTCACCCAGGTTTCGCTCCAGTGGTAGGTCCAGCCGCCGATCGACAGGTACAGCACAGCGGCGGCAATCCACCAGCGCGGGTTCACCTGCGCCCGGTGCACCAGGTAGACGAGCAGCGGTACGAACCACACCCAGTGGTGCCCCCACGAGAACGGCGAGACCGCACAAGCGGTCAGTCCGGCGAGGGTGACCGAAAGGAGCCGCTCCCCGTGCCGATGCAGGGCCGTGGCGGCGACGATGCCCGCGGCCAGCACGGGCAACGCCAAGAGCAGCCACAGCCACAGCGGCGCGGGGCCGTGCGTCAGGTGGGCGAGGACGCCACGCAGGGATTGGTTGGCGGGGTGAGTGTCCGGGGCGATGCGCTCGGACTGGAAGAAGGTCGTCGTCCAGTACCTGCTGGAATCGGCGGGCAGCACGAACCAGGTCAGCACGACGGAGGCGAGGAAGGTCAGCGCTGCTGTGCCCGCCGCGCGCCACTGCCGCGACGCGAGCAATTGGACGACGAAATAGAGCGGCACGAGTTTGATGCCCGCCGCGACGCCGACGCCGATGCCGCGGAGTCTGCTGCGATCCGCGCGCGAGAAATCCCAGAGCACCAGCAGCATGAGGACGAGGTTGATCTGACCATAGAACAGCGTGGTGCGAACCGGTTCGATGAAGGTGCAGGTGAGCGTGAGCAGGGCGCTGCCCGCCGCCAGCCGCCCGGTGAACCGGTAGCCGAGCAGCCGCCAGCTCAGCATGATGCAACTGAACAGCACGGCGAGGTTGAGCGTCAGCCAGAGCGGGCTGAGGAATTGCCAGGGTATGAGATTGGTCGGCAGGAAGACGATCGCCGAGAACGGGGTGTAGGTGTAGAGCAGCCCGCGGAGGGTCGGCTCGGTGTAGAGGGGCTGATCGTGCAGGACGCGCCAGGCGCCGTCCCGATAGACGTGCACGTCGAGCCCGCCGACCAGGATGCCCGCCTTGTCCAGCCAGGGATCGACGGTGGTGAAGATCAACGTCACCGCGACGATCGCGCAGCCGAGCAGAAGGAGCAGCGTCGCGTTGGTCGGCGAGGCGACGAGCCGGGCGGACGGCGCGACCTGTCTGTTCACACAGGCCGATTCGCGCACGGCGCCCGGTCTTCGCGCCGCTCGCGACGAGGGAAAACGCCTGTGCACAGCCTTGTTCGAGCCGTGGCGATGCAACTGATCGATGCCTGCGTCGTGACGGTCCTCCGTGTCTACGGAGCCTTCGCAGCGACGTTCGTTACCGAGCCTCATCAACTTCGACCATAACCGCCGCCGTCCGGACGGTGGCGGCCGCGTCGGCGGACATCACCTGCGCGGCAGCGGATTCGGACTCCGAACCGCGCCGATCAACCGCAGCACAAGCTCATTCGATCACGGGAAACGGAATCGTATCCGCCGGTTGGATTCTCGGCAGTTCGTCGCGGCGCAGCGGGAGGGTCGGCTGCTCCGTGCGGTGCAGTGGCAGCGTCGGAGCTGGGTCGTACGTCGGACGCTCCCTGGCCGGGAGGCGGTAGAAGGCGCGGGCGTTGTCCTCCAGGACCGCATACATGTCGACGCCGACCACGTCGCAGATCAGATCGACGTCCGCGTCACGGAACGGCCGTCCGGCCCTGGTGCCGGGCAGGTCGGTGCCGAACATCAGCGCCTGCGGGTTCACGGCGTGGATGCGGCGCAGCGTGTTGGCGACATTCATCTCGACCCGCCCGAAACCGGTCGCCTTCACGCGGGCGCCACGGTCGACGAGGTCGAGCAGGTACGGCAGGCCCTCGTCGGACATACCGAGGTGGTCGACCGAGAGGGCGGGCAGCTTGGAGATCACCGGCTGCAGCGACGCCAGCATCTGGCCGTCCATGTACAGCTCGACGTGCCAGCCGGCGAGCTCGTGGGCGCGCAGCGCCTGCAATGTCATCTGGGTGATGTCGGCGGCGGCGCGCTTGAGGTTGAAGCGCAGCGCCCGCACGCCGACGCGATCGAGTTCGAGGATCTCCTCGTCGGAGGCATCCAGGTCGAGTCTGGTCACCCCGACCCATCCCTCGCCGAGCTCGGCCAGCGCCGCTTTCAGATAGGCCTGATCGGTCCCCTGGAACGACGCGCTGACCACGGCCCCGCCGCCGATGTCGAAGCGGGACATGCGCTTTCGATAGTCGGCGATAGTGTACGGGTCGGGCAGGTAGCCCTCGTTCTCGATCAGCGGATACCGCGGATCGATGATGTGGACATGGGCATCGAACACTTGTACAGAATGCCAGGGACAGGTGAACCTTTCCACGGGGAGGTTCGACAGGTGAACCTTTCCACAGGGAGGTTCGACAGGTGAACCTTTCCACAGGGAGGTTCGACAGGTGAACCTTTCCACAGGGAGGTTCTCCGGATGAGTACCTGCAACGGAAAGACAGGGGCTGCTCGTGCGCCGTCTACGCACATGAGCACCTGCCCCGGCAGGTGCTCATGTGCGGCAGGTGCCCATGTGCCGCAGGTGCCCATGTGCCGCCCGGCAGGTGCCCATGTGCCGCAGGTGCTCATGTGCCGCAGGTGCTCATGTGCCGCAGGTGCTCATGTGCCGCAGGTGCCCATGTGCCGCAGGTGCCCATGTGCCGCAGGTGCCCATGTGCGTAGAGGGCACACAAGCAACCTGGTCTTATCCGTTGGCAGGTGCTCATGTGGAGAACCACACCATGAGCAGGTACACCTGCTCACACCTTGTGCGGCTCGCTGGCGCGGAGCATGTCCTCGCGCTCGACGACCTTGACGCGCTCGCGGCCCTCGGGCTCGCCCAGTGCGCGCTCGTGGGCGTCGAGGCGGTACCAACCCGCCCAGGTGGTGAACGGGATGCCCTTGCCCTCGAGGAACTCGAGGACGGCCTGCGGGTCCGGGTTCTCCGCCGGAGCGAAGCCGGGGGCGTCGTCGAGCAGGCAGGCGATGGTCTCGTTGGCGTCGCCCTTGGTGTGGCCGATCAGGCCGACCGGGCCGCGCTTGATCCAGCCGGTGACGTAAGTGGCGGGCAGGTAGCGCGCCGGGCCGTCGGCGTTCTCGTCGGCGATCACGCGGCCCGCCTCGTTGGGCACGGTGCCCGCCTGATCGTCGAACGGCAGCTGGTTGATGTTCTGC